>JAOUKG010000281.1 GCA_029882725.1 Cyclobacteriaceae bacterium | reverse complement strand
ACTTGGGAGATAAAGGGGGCGAACACATGGGTTCGCCCTTACGATATTTTTTTTTAAATTTGTGGCATGGCAAAAGGTAAAAAGAAAAATCTGGGGAGTTACCCTTCCGTTAGCGTTATAGGCAGTATGTTTTTAGCCCTAACTGTATTAGGGCTTTTTGGAATGCTTATTATTTTATCAAAAAATATTTCAAAGGCCATCCAGGATAATATGCAAATACAGGTGTTTTTGGATAAAGAAATTAGTGAAAGCCAAAGACAAAGGATAGAGAAAACCATAAGCGATATGGATTTTGTTTTGAAAAAAGACAATACACCTGTTATTGAATTTATTTCAAAAGAAGATGCCGCAGAAAGCTTTATTGAAGAAAGCGGGGAAGATTTCCTCGAATTTTTAGGAGACAATCCACTCAGGGATTCCTATTTAATCAATATCGATTTTAGTTCCACCGAAAATTTGGATTTGGAAAAAGAAAGTGAAAAAATAGGTCAAATAAATGGTGTTTTCGAGGTTAGTTATGTGGGAAACATGATAAACAGTGTTAATAAAAATCTCACACGTATTGGCCTTTTTTTAATGGGATTTGCCATTATCCTGGTAATTTTGGTTATCATTTTAATAAATAACACCATTAAACTGGCATTATTCAGTCAGCGTTTTTTGATACGATCCATGCAATTGGTTGGAGCCAAAAGTTCATTTATAAGGGGACCTTTTTTGAAAAAATCATTTCAACATGGCATGTTGGCTGGGATTTTAGCTTCCTCTTTTTTGTATTTTTTATATTATTATGGCACAACTCAGGTTGAAGGGCTAAAGGAATTAACAGAATTATATCAAACTAATTCATTTATTGTTTTATTTTGCGGTCTGCTATTAACTGGTGGACTTGTTGGGTTTTCAGGAACCTATCTGGCCATCAGCAAATACATGAAAATGTCACTTGACGAACTATATTAAATCATAATCACGGATGCCTTTTACTAAGAAAAATTATATACTAATGATCATTGGGGTGTTTACCCTGATTCTCGGTTTTGTTATCATGTCTATAGATGGTGAGCCCTACGGTTTTGGTTTTCTCGGGCTTACTCTTGGGCCTCTTGTAGTTTTTTTAGGCTTCGTTTTAGAAGTTGTTGCTATTTTATATAATCCACAAAAGGATAAATGAGCATTATTGAAGCTATTATTCTGGGTATAGTTCAAGGGTTAACAGAATTTTTACCGGTTAGTAGTAGTGGCCATTTGGAAATTGGCACTGCCTATTTCAATATCCATACTTCAGAAAACCTTCTTTTTTCGGTAATAGTACATAGTGCAACAGCCCTGAGTACACTTATTGTTTTTAGAAAGGACATTTTTGGGTTGTTAAAAGATGGCCTTAAATTCACTTATAACGATTCAACAAAATATTTGTTGATGTTGGCGGTTTCCATGATTCCAGTTGGAATTATTGGTGTCTTGTTTGAGAGTGAAATAGAGGCCTTTTTTGGAGGAAAAATACCTTTTGTAGCATCTATGCTAATGATTACGTCTGTATTTCTAACCATTTCCCACTTTGCGGGGGAAACAAAAGGTGAACTAAATTTTTTCAAAGCATTTGTTATTGGTTTAGCACAGGCCTTTGCTCTTTTACCCGGTATATCGCGAAGTGGAGCCACTATTTCAACCGCACTTATTCTGGGAGTTTCCAGAGAAAAAGCTGCCCGTTTTTCATTTTTAATGGTTTTGGTGCCAATAATGGGAGCCTCCTTTTTAAAATTCAAAGATTATCTGGAAGCCCCGGTGAGTACTGAACAAATTCCATTAATCGTTTTACTTTCAGGTTTTTTAGCTGCCTTAATATCTGGAATTGTGGCCTGTAAGTGGATGATAAAACTCGTAAAACAAGGTAAAATGCTGTATTTTGCGGCTTACTGCTTTATAATAGCTACAATTGTGATGATAATTTATTGGTAATGAGTGTTGAAAGTACAGATCCAGCCAAAGTTTTACTTATTGACAAACCCTATGAATGGACTTCTTTTGGAGTGGTGAAGAAAGTCCGGTATCTTTTGAAACTAAAAAAAGTAGGGCATGCCGGAACATTGGATCCTTTAGCCACAGGCCTGCTTATTTTGTGTACCGGAAAAAAGACCAAAGAAATTGAAAATTTTATGGGGCTACCCAAAGAATATACGGGCACATTTATCCTTGGAAAATCTACACCATCACATGATCTGGAAACGCCTTTTGATGAAGAAAATGACATCTCGGGTTTAACTTCAGAGAAGATATTGGAAGTAATTTCCCATTATAAAGGGGATATTATGCAAACACCTCCACAACATTCCGCAATAAAAGTAGATGGAAAAAGAGCCTATAACAGTGCCCGTGAGGGAAAAGAAATCGAACTTAAGTCAAGACCTGTAACTATACATGAGTTTGAATGTGAAATTGACCTTCCAAATGTAAATTTCAGAATTACATGTAGCAAAGGCACCTACATTCGAAGTCTTGTAAGGGACATTGGTATTGATTTAGAGTGTGGAGCCTGTCTTACCGCTTTAAGAAGGACAAAAATAGGTTCCTATTCTGTTGATGATGCCTATACCATTGACACATTACCCACATTAGAAGAGTTTAGGAAATGAGAATTTACGAAGGGTTTAAGGATTTTAAGAAAATAAAAAATGCTGTCGTAACCAGTGGCACTTTTGACGGGGTTCATATTGGTCACCAAACGATTCTTAATAGATTAAAACAAATCTCCGAAAGGGAAAAAGGAGAAATTGTACTAATCACATTTTGGCCCCACCCCAGATTGGTTTTGTTTCCCAATGAAAATCTTCAATTAATAAATACTTTTGAAGAAAAGGCTGCTTTGCTTGAAAGTTACGGGGTTGACCATCTCATTAAAATACCCTTTACCAAAGAGTTTGCCGGAATGAGTTCCAGTGATTTTGTTCAAACTATTCTTGTTGAACACATACAGACTCATATACTTGTAATTGGCTACGACCATCGGTTCGGCAGAAACAGGGAGGGTAGTTTTGAATATTTAAAAGAAAACGAGGCGAAGTTTGGATTTAAAGTAGAAGAAATCCCACGTCAGGAGGTGGATGCAATAGGTGTGAGTTCTACTCGTATCAGGGAAGCGTTAATGGCTGGAGATGTAGCTATGGCCCGTTCTTTCATGGGGCACAATTTTGAACTTTCAGGACAAGTAGTACACGGCGATAAAATTGGTAAACAATTAGGCTTTCCAACTGCCAATATTTTAGTAAATTCACCAAATAAAATTATTCCTGCAGATGGAGTGTATGCAGTAACCCTTGAATTGAACAGTAAACTCATGAAAGGAATGCTGTACATTGGAAAGAGGCCAACTTTAAATGGGACTCAACGGAAAATTGAGGTGAATATTTTTGATTTTAACGAAGATATTTATTCCAAAGACATAAAAATCTCGTTTATTGAGCAAACTCGGGGCGATATGAAGTTCAATAGTTTGGAAGAGTTGTCGGAGAAACTTTCGCAGGATAAATTAGAAACCGAAAAAATTCTTTCCGAATATGGAAGAAAACACTGATATCCTTTGGTCGCCATCAACAGAATTTAAGCAAAATTCGAATCTACAATCTTATATAACCTGGCTCAACAAAAAACAAATTGTTCTTGTTGACAACTATCAGGATCTCTGGCAATGGTCTGTAAATTTCCCTTCTGATTTTTGGAAATCTATTTGGGAATATTTTGAAATTATTCACGAGGGGAATTTTGAAGAAGTCCTATCATCGGATCCTATGCCGCACACGAAATGGTTTGAAGGCAGTAAGTTGAATTACGCAGAACATATTTTCAGAAATAAAAACAAGGACTATCCGGCGATACTTTTTAAGTCTGAGAAAAAAGAGATTAAGGAAATAAGTTGGGAAGAATTGGAGAGAAGTGTGGCCAGGTTGTCTTTTTATTTCAAAGAAAAAGGCATTAAGGCAGGCGACAGGATAGTGGGTTACCTACCCAATTGCCCCGAAGCCACTATTGCTTTTTTGGCTTGTAATTCAATAGGGGCTATTTGGTCTTCTACATCGCCCGATTTTGGAGAACAATCTGTGATAGATCGTTTTAGACAAATTGAACCCAAAATATTCATAGGAATTGATGGATACAGCTATCAAGGCAAAGATTTCAGCAGGGAAAATCAGGTGAAAAGTATTGTTTCTTCTCTACCTACCGTAGAAAATGTAATCATAGTACCCTATTTAAATATAGATGAACCAGTAGTGGCTGCTGTATCTTTTTTTGATATTCTAAAGGGGCCCGACCATCCATTGACCTTTCAGAAAGTTCCTTTTGAACATCCTATATGGGTATTGTATTCTTCAGGTACAACAGGTTTACCGAAGCCCATTACCCACAGTAATGGTGGTGTTTTATTGGAACATTTAAAATATTTAAGTTTTCACAATAATGTAAAACCCGGGGATCGTTGTTTTTGGTACACAACAACGGGTTGGATGATGTGGAATTATATAACCGCCAGTTTGTTATGCGGAGGTACCGTTGTTCAGTATGATGGCAGCCCTGCATTCCCAAACTTAAATGCACTGTGGGATTTCGCCTCATCCACAAAGATTACTCATTTTGGAACGAGTGCCGGCTATGTATTGGCATGCATGAAAGAAGGGCTGAATCCAGGAAAAGATTTTAACCTTGAAAATTTAGTCAGTATTGGAAGTACGGGAAGTCCCCTACCTCCTGAAGGGTTTGAATGGTTGTATAAAAACATAAAAAAGGACTTATGGGTGGCATCCATTAGTGGAGGAACCGATGTTTGCAGTGCATTTGTAGGAGGAACCCCTTTATGGCCTGTTTACAAAGGAGAAATACAATGCAGGGCGTTGGGATGTAATTTGGAAGCCTGGGATGAAAACGGCCACCCGATTGAAAATGAAGTGGGGGAAATGGTTA
>JAOUKG010000280.1 GCA_029882725.1 Cyclobacteriaceae bacterium | reverse complement strand
TCCATTTATATTAATAGAGAAATCCACGTCTTTGGGAGGGAGGCATTTTTCATCATCACAGGTCATGAATGAAAGCATTCCCTTTATACTCTTTTCAGAATCCAGAATCTTTACCTTTTGTCTGATTACCATTTGATCATGGTATTTTGCCAGATTCATCTCAAAAATAGGGTCGAAGCCTTCTTCTTTATGGAGAGAATCTTCAACAGGGAGGCCAATTAATTCAAAATGAGTTCCTTTTTCGAAAGTAATTGAAGTAGCAATAGGTCCGTCTTCACTTTCCAGATATTGAGAATACACACTCCAACCGGGTTCCATATCTGCAGTCCAAACTATTTCGTATGTGGAGCCTTCTACTTGGTTTAATTCCCATGACCATTTTACTGGATCGAGAATTTGGCTAAATGAAGAACTAAAAATGATTAGAAAAGAGAGGAGAGTAAATGTTTTCTTCAGCATTATTTTAAAAGAATTCGAAAGATGAAAGTAATTATTACAAATTTAACAACTATTTATAACTATAGATTCCCAATAAGTGAAGAATAAAAATAATTATGCAATGAGTAGATAATCAGTTATTAAGATTGAGGATAAAAATCATATTACTTTGATTATTGATTTAACAAACCGAAATTTAATAAATAAAAGCATAACCATTGGAACAGATAAAAACCATAGCATTTGTTGGGGCCGGAAATTTAGCCTGGCATTTGGCTCCTGCCCTGGAGAATGCAGGGCACATAATAAAGTATGTTTATAGTCAAAATTCCGAAAATGCCCGGACCCTTGTAAATAGATTATATAATGCAGAGGTGAAGGAGGATTTGGATTTTTCAGATAGTAATTGTGACCTGATAATCATTGCGGTAAAAGATGAGGCTATCGAAGGAGTAGCCACGGAGCTTATTATTGGTGAAAACACAAGAGTAGTACATACATCGGGAACGCAGCCTATGAGTTTATTGGGATATTTGGCTACAGAACAAATTGGGGTATTTTATCCGTTACAAACCTTTAGTAAATCAAGAAATGTGGAATTTGAAAAGATTCCTATTTGTGTAGAGGCACAAACACCGGGTTTGCATGAGGAATTGATGGTTATGGGCAAAGCTATAAGTAGAAAAGTATGGTACGTTGACACCAATGATAGAAAAGTGCTTCATCTCGCTGCTGTTTTCTCGTGTAATTTCACCAATCATCTTTTTTTGTTAGCAAAGGAGTTACTCGAGAGGAGGGGAATGGATTTTGAAATTTTGCACCCATTGATTATAGAAACTGTACAAAAAGCAATAGAAATAGGACCAGAAAATGCGCAAACGGGACCTGCAATACGCAGGGATAATGAAGTAATTGATTTTCAAAAAAGTTATCTAAGTTTTGATGAAGGTATGGCAGAGTTATACCAAAAGCTCACAGATAGTATTCTTGAACATCTACCAAATCCAGAAAAAGAGAATCCTTAATTTTCTTTATAAATTTTAAAGTTGGTACGTTATAAAGAGGGATCATTGATAATTATGGCTACCCAACTTATAATGTCCACATATGTAATTACCTAACTACGGATCTATGTCTTCA
This sequence comes from Cyclobacteriaceae bacterium, assembly GCA_029882725.1. Classification (GTDB taxonomy): domain Bacteria; phylum Bacteroidota; class Bacteroidia; order Cytophagales; family Cyclobacteriaceae; genus JAHEMU01. The sequence continues at coordinate 3,422 of JAOUKG010000280.1, read as the reverse complement.
CATTATATTATTAGGGAAGATCAGGAACCAGCATTATTTATAGCTGATTTAGAGGCTGTGGAATACCATGTAATTGAAAGTTTACTTGAATGGGCACCCCATGTTCTAATCACGGAGGGAGCAATTCCAATGATGTTGGAAAAGGGAATAAAAACAGACGCGCTTTTTGTAGAAAACGGCTCACTTAATTGGAAAAGTCTTTTGGCATATCAATGGCCGGTAAAGATTTTTGAATTGTCGCTTTTCCCCAATAATTTGATAGGCTATCTGAAAGATAAAAATATAACAGAATTGAATATAATTCATTCATTTAGCAATTATAGAAAAGAATATTTGGATCAGCTGATATCCTCTTTTCGAACCGTTGCTTTTTATTGCGGTTGTTTGAAATATCAGTTTAGTCGTAACGGGAGGTTTGAGAAGTGGATTAGCCCTGGAAGGAGATTATTGATTCCTAATTATAGAAAAGAAGATTTTTGGATTAGTGAAACAATTGTAGAAATTGAAGACGGTAGGTTTGAAGTTGTACGGGAGGGGATTGTTACGGTTCGGAGTAAACAAGATTTTTGGATTGCCGAAGCCGTTCTGTGTTAATAACGGGACTTGCAGAAAAGCCCATTGTATAATTAGAATTTGACAGAGGCCTGGACAGACATCGAAACCAACTTGGTGAGTCAAAGAAAATTGGAAAAAAGAAAGCCCTGGATTTACCCAAGGCTTTCTTATTTCCAATATTTTTAATTATTAATCTCTTGCTTGAAGAGTTACAGCCTCATTAATCCAACATCCTACTCGTATTGGATCGCCTTCTTTTTTGGTTTCTTCAAAGATCTCACTTACTGAAGGGAATTGTTTTTTAGCTTCAGCCATTTGTTTCGCATTTCCCGCAAGTTGGAACATTTTGTAAGCAGCAATGAATACGGCTCTATCTTCCACTTTGCTTACTTTTTGAGCACAAATTTCAAAACTTTGCATGTACATATAACCAATATAAGTGTAAGCATCTGAAGCTCCCAAGTCAGCAGCCTGACGATAAAGAACCCTTGCATCTACTTTTCGTCCTGCTTCTCTTTCAATATGTCCAAGGTTAATAAGAGTTTCCCCTTTATCTTCATTAGTTTGGGCAATTTTTAAAGCTTCCTGAAAGTAGTATTTAGCACTTTCATTATCATCATTGGATTTACTTTTCAAGGCTATGTTTTTTGCTAAACCATAATCGGGTTTTACTTTAAAAACAGCTTTACCTGATTCTAACCATAAAGGCTCGTCGGTACATTTACCTTTCAGCATCCAGGCGAAGATTTTTTCAGCGGTATCCGTATCCTCTGGATTAGCTTCAAACTTAGGCCCCATAATTGTTTTTACTTTATCACAATTAAGATCTATAGTTTTTGTAAGGATATCATCCACATCATCCTTTAGAGCTCTTATTTTCTTTGCCTTTTTAGGGTCACTTTCATTTGAAAGCTTTTCATCAAGTGCATTTTGAATTTTGTCGTATTTTTCTAGTATCTGCTCTTCAGTTAAAGTTTTATTATAGAATTTATTTAACTGAATTGTAGTCATATAATACTTGAAGTTTACATCCATCATTTCAGAACCATTGATTTCAAATGATTTTTCAAAAAGTTCAAGAAGCCATTCTGCTTTAGTTCTGTCTTTATAGTTATATTTAAAGGCCATAAGTGCCTTACGATCAGACACATAGCCCTCTTCTCCACAATATTGCATACGCAAGTCATAGATGATCATTAGTGAGTCTACATACACAGATTTTTTTACTGCATCTTTTTCAGCATCTGCAAGACTAGAGTATATTTTTTCGCCATTGATATAGATTGCAGACTGGAGGTCTGGTGCGTTGATAAGCAACCATTGGTGTGGGGCTATTGCCTGAGCATACTGATTGTTTTTGATCAAATCATTGTGCAAAACATATTTTTCTTCAGCTGTAGATTTATCTTCCGGCCATTTCCATTCTTTACACTGTGCTGACGCACTAAAGGCAAAACCTAGGAATAATGCGATAGCTACTAAAGTATTTTTTGTTTTCATGATAATGAATTTTACTAATTAAACTTTCTTCTTACAAACCATTTATCGTTGAAAGTAACCCCAAAATTAAACCGAAAGTACTCTTCACGCAATAGATTTTCGGTTAAATTTCCCTGGACTCCATATTCAAAACCCAGATCAACACTTGAAAATCCTTTATTAACGATCGAGTTTGCTCCGGTCGAAGGCACGATCGGAAAGGAAGCTCCAAAATTAATGCCAAAGTCTTTTACTGCCATACCGTTTATCAAATAAGGCGTTTTTTGGAAAGACGAACCCATTCTGTAGGTTACTCTTTTCATATAACCATCTATGCTAAAAGCATTAGGAGTAAATTCAACACCTGTTTTTAGGTAAAATGTTTTTGTACTATTTAACACTTCACCAAAGGATAAAAGTTCATTATAGTTTTTTACCCCTACATCTAAACCGGCATTCCATTTAAATCCTTGAGATAGGGAAAATCCACCACCAAAGCCACTTGGAAACACAACTTCTCCTTTAACATCATTTTTTAAAGTGTCGCTCGAAACGATGTTTGAACTAGTACGTCTTTCAATACTTTCAAACTGTTTTCCCTGTACTCCTTTTTTAAAATCATAAATTAACCCAATAGTCACTTTTAACGGATCTTTTCCCGAGATTTTTATTGAGTCTTGATATGCAAAACCTCCGGTAAAAATAAACCCCTTATTATTGTTTCTTTGATATAAGGTAGAGTTATAATTGTTAATTGCTTGGTTTGTTGGATCACTTTTTAAGATTGTAATATCAACACTATTGGTATATTCACGAATTCTTGAACCAAACAACAAATTTGCCGTAAGGCCTAAAGAAAGATTTTTAGTTATGTTTACCCCGTGGCTCATAAAAAATGAATTCAATCCTCCTGAGCCTTCCTCATAAACATTTACAGACAAATCGGGTTGCCCTATAACAGGTTGGCTGTAATTCAAATTGTAATTTGCAGAACTGTAAGGCATCAATCCAAGGGAAGTAAACCACTTATTCATAATAACAGGAAAACCAGTTACCAAATAGTTTAAACCGCCATTACTACTTTTTTCAGTAATAGATGGATCTGATATATTTTTATTTTCAAATAACAGGGAAGTTTGAAATACAGTTAAACCATTAAAAATGGTTCCTCTACTGTAAACCAATAATGCAGGATTTATATTGTTCAAATTCCAGTAAGAACCTGTGCCAATACCCAGTCCTCCCATAGATCGGTTTTGAACGAGCCCCATACCGTTTATTTGTCCAACTCCCATTGAATTCATTGGGCTGGAGGCAAATTGTCCAAAAGCCGTGTTTATCAGCAAAATTGCAATTGCTGTTGCGTATATTTTATTTTTAATCATTGT
>JAOUKG010000279.1 GCA_029882725.1 Cyclobacteriaceae bacterium | reverse complement strand
CCTTCGGGAACATGGTCTTGGAGAAATAGAATGGGGTAGTTAATTAACAATTATCAATTAACAATTAACAATTAACAATTAACAATTAACAATTTAAAAAAAATGAATGATGGATAATAAATAACTAAACAATTATCAATTATCAATTATCAATTATCAATTATCAATTATCAATGTATCATTTTGAAGAATCGGTCCCAACGTATTTTTCCATCAAATAAACCTTTGTTTTGTTCCAAAGACAACCAAATGAAAAAGGCTTTTCCTACGATGTGGTCTTCTGGAACAAATCCCCAAAACCTGCCATCCAAAGAATCGTGCCTGTTGTCTCCCATCATGAAGTAATAGTTTTGCTTGAAGGTATATTCTTCCATTTGGTTGCCATCAATAAAAAGTTTCCCTTCTTCAATTGAAACAGATTTATTATTGTCATAAAGCCTAATTACTTCTCCATAAGTATAAAGAGTCTCTTCATTGATTTCAATGGTCATTCCTTTTGCAGGAATAGTAATTGGTCCATACCAATCGGTATTCCAATCTTTGTTTGATGGAAATATACGCGATTCACGCTGGCCTTCATCGGCCACCAGTTTGGTGATATTTTTAACAAAATTTAATCCCGTAAGGTCATCAACTTGTTTTTGGGTTAATTTCATTTGGTAAGTGAAATCATTTCCATTTTCAGCAGGTGCTGAGATATCAGTGATGTCATAAGTTTCAAGGATACGAGGCCTCAGGATACTTGTAACTGTAACATAATAATCGGTTTGGGACAACTCAGGTGTCTCTGAAATTTCTCCATTCACATAAACCTGTTGTGCTTTAATTTCGAGTGTTTCTCCTGCAATGGCCACACACCTTTTGATATAATTTGTTTTTAAATCAATGGGTCTGTCGATGCCTTCATTTTCACTTTTACCAGGTACATTAAAAACAACTACATCGTTTCTTTTCACCGAAGTAATCCCCGGAAGTCGATATTGAGGAAGTTGTATTAAGTCTGAGTACGACTTTAGCTTGGTAAAGGGTAATGTTTGGTGAGTTAGTGGGATTTGGATAGGTGTTGCCGGGGTTCTTGTACCGTAATGAAATTTACTTACGAACAAAAAATCTCCCACCAGTAAAGATTTTTCCATTGAGCCTGTAGGTATAGTATAGGCTTCCATAATTAACCATCTGATGAGCGTGGCAGCTATGATGGCGAAAGCGATTGCATCTGCCCATTCCCTGCTTGCTGATTTCACTATTTTAGGTAGTTCGGAAGCTTTACCCAGGTATTTTTCATTTTTTGAAAACCCAAGATAGGGTAGATAAATATAAGGAAACAATGCACCTGCAACCATATCAATAAATCGAGTTCGCCCAAACGATTTCAATAGGTCATAAACTGTGTAATACCAGCAGAACAAGTTGACAATAGGTATGAAAAAGTAAATGATATAATAGGAGGGTCTTCCCACAACTTTTATTCTGGTCATTGCTCCATAAATGGGAATAAAAGCTTTCCACCCTTTTTCTCCAGCTTTTTCAAGTATTTTATAAAATCCTAAGTGAGTTCCGATTAGGAAAATGAGAATGAAAATTATAAGTATTGTTAGCACGTTTTTATATTTTTTTACTGATTAGTATCTATTTTTCTTAAAAACTTACAAATAAACGTAATTTTTTGTTTTAGGCATTCATTAATTCACCTAAAAAATCTTTCATTGATAGTACACCTTTTTGATCTTTCAGCCATTCAGCAATAAGAACCGCTCCCATAGCAAAACCTTGCCGACTGTGGGCGGTGTGTTTAAGTTCAATACTATCTTCAATGCTTTTATAGAGTACGGTATGTGTTCCGGGAACATCACCTTCTCTTTTGGAATAAATTGTAAGTTTACCTTCTTCTTCTACGTTTTCTACCCAATTTTTGTTTTTAGTGCCCGCCATTATTTTTTCAGCCAATGTGATGGCTGTGCCACTTGGGCTATCGAGCTTCATTGTATGGTGAATTTCTTCTATTGAAACGCTGTATTGTTCAAACTTACTCATTACCTGTGCGAACTTTTCATTCAGCTGGAAGAATAAATTGACACCTATACTATAATTGGAAGCATAGAAAAAGGTGCCCTTTTTTGATTGACATAATTTTTCAATTTTGTCTGCTTTATCTAACCATCCGGTTGTTCCGGAAAGGACTGGGATATTGTTATTTAGGCACCAGGTAATGTTTTCTGCTGCAGCTGAAGGCATTGAAAATTCAATTGCTACATCAATTTCTGCAGGTAATATTTGATCTCTTTCTTCTATATTGTCGGCTTTTACAGTAGTATGGTTTCTTTCCAGAAGTATTTTTTCAATGGTTTTACCCATTTTTCCATAGCCAAGCAGCAAGATTTTCATAAATGAACAGTTAAAATTTTAATTTTATAGCTAGGCCAATAGCATTTTGATTTCCAGCTTGTTGGAAAGAAGGCTCAATTTTTACTTGTAAATCAGGATTCAGGTCAAATTCACGTAGGTGGGCATCAATGTGAGCATCCACTATTTGTATCAAATAAAATCCTCCGGTAATTATGATCATGTAGTCTCGTTCTCTTCGCGTAAGATCTACAATACCTCTCAACTGATTTTCACCGGCACCAGATGGGGGTATGTAATCAGGGTCAGCCAGTAAAGAGAATAATTCGTTTTTGAATCTTGCATGGTTTTCATTATAATAACTGATCATGTACCCCAACCCTATAAAACCACCATAAACAATGGGCATTTTCCAGTATTTTTTATTGTAAGCTTGCCCCATCCCTGGCAAAATTGCGGCATACATCAATGCTTTTCTAGGAACATACAGAGGCACAAGATAATCTGTAACCTCAACATCATCATCAATTAGTGTTGTTGAATCGGTTAAAACGATTGTTTTTTCCTGTGCAAAGACTTGTGAGGAAAAAGTACAAACAATTAGTAAAATCCAGAATGGAAGTAACCGTTTCATTAAAGGTCCAATATTTCCAAAATACGGTTTAAGTCTTCAATAGAGACAAATGGAATTTTAATTTCACCTTTTTTTCCGTCTGTTTTTATTGAGATATTACTTTCAAAGTGAGATGTTAGTCTTGATTTCAGCTTATCAAACTCCTTATTTGGCTCAGGCTTATCTGAAGTATCTTTTTTTTCATTACCACCTTTCGATAAGGCCCTTACTAAACTTTCAACCTGACGAACGGATAAATCTTCAGCTACAGTTTTTCTAAAAGCTGTTAATTGAACACTGGTATCTTCAACTGAAATAAGGGCACGGGCATGGCCCATAGTAATTTGTTTATCTCTTAATCCAATTTGGATATCTGGAGGTAATTTTAGCAAACGCAGGTAATTTGTTACAGTAGCACGGCTTTTACCAACGCGCTCACCTAATTCTTCTTGTTTAAGTTCACATTCACTTAAAAGGCGTTGGTAACTTAAAGCTATTTCAATTGCGTTTAGGTTTTCTCTTTGGATATTTTCGATAAGGGCCATCTCCAACATTTGTTGGTCATCGGCCAGTCGAACATAAACGGGAACCTCTGTAAGTCCAGCTCTTTTAGATGCCTGAAACCTTCTTTCCCCGGAGATTAGTTGAAAACTTTTGCCGCTTAACTTTCGAACAGTAATTGGTTGAATAATACCGTGTATTTTAATTGATTCAGCCAATTCATTAAGTGCCGTTTCATCAAAAGTTGATCGGGGCTGGAAAGGGTTTACCTCAATATTTTCTAAATTTATTAACTCAATACTTCCTGAGGCACTTTCCTCGCGACTTTCAACTTTACTTTCTATTGAGGTGCCTGAGTCACTTAAAAGTGCACCTAAACCTCTTCCTAGTGCATTTTTCTTTTTAGCCATTCTTTTTTGTTCCGTTATTGGTAACTATTTCATTGGCAAGGTTCAAATAACTTAGTGAACCTTTGCTTTCTGCATCATGTGCAATGGCGGGAAGCCCAAAACTGGGAGCTTCGCTCAATTTTATGTTTCTTGGAATAAGAGTGTCAAAAACCATTTTTTTGAAATGCGTTTTCACGTCTTCCACCACTTGGTTTGACAGTCTAAGCCTTATATCATACATGGTTAATAATATTCCTTCAATTTCCAATTCCGGGTTCAGTCTCTTTTGAATAACGGTAATAGTATTTAAAAGTTTACCCAAACCTTCAAGTGCAAAATACTCACACTGCACAGGTATAATTACCGAATCTGCAGCGACTAAACTGTTAATAGTTATTAAACCCAACGATGGAGAGCAGTCGATGATTATAAAATCATAATCATCAAGCACAGGTTTCAGGGCATTTTTCATTTTTTCTTCCCTGTGCTCAATGTTTACCATCTCAATTTCAGCACCGACTAAATCAGTTTTAGAAGGTACAATATCCAGATACTTAATTTGTGTTGGAATGATAGCATCTTTAATAGGTACCTCATCCAACATGCATTCGTAGATACTATTTTCTACCTGATCAGCGTCAATGCCAACACCGGAGGTACAGTTTGCCTGTGGGTCTGCATCCACAACTAAGGTTCTGTATTCCAATGCAGCTAAGCTGGCAGAGAGATTTATTGAGGTAGTAGTCTTGCCAACACCTCCTTTTTGATTTGCTATTGCGATTATTTTACTCATTTCGAAATAAACTCAGATTCTTTAGCGCCACTTACTTATTATGGCCTACAAAGATATAAGAATCAATGAGAATTTCAGAAGTTTAAAACCTTAATTAATACCAATAACCTTATGCAGCGTTTTTATTTCTTTTTCTTCCGTTGGTTTTGTTCTCCGGCTTTTATTGCTTCCTCCAATTTCATCACAAATTTTGATTTCGACTTGTTGACATTTCTTTTTTTGTTTTCATCAAGAATTGCTTTGATTTTATCCTCGTTCACAAATCTTCTGATAATGGCTTGTTGACCGAATGTAACCAAGTTAGAAACGAAGTAATAAAAACTCAATGCAGCAGGGAAACTATTAAGTACAAACATCAATACCACC
>JAOUKG010000278.1 GCA_029882725.1 Cyclobacteriaceae bacterium | reverse complement strand
TAAGGTTTGCAACGGCAAATGTAATGAATGGAGCTTCTGAAATTCTTGCTTATGGTACCGCAGTAAAACTGAAATAATTGAAATAGTTTAAATAATGTTAAGTTTTTTCGTAGGAATTTTATATTTTTTCACATCCATTCAATTACTAGGTGCACTTATCTATATTTTTGTGAAAAGGTGGGAAGATAAAGAGAAAGAAAATTTTGAAAAAAGAAAATATTAAACATGACTGCAGCTGAAATTTACTTGTATTTGGCAATTATTTCGTCATCCTTATTGGGGATTTTCATCTTACTGAATTTTTTTGGGTTGGATATAGACGATTTAGATGTTGATTTTGGCCTTGGTGATTTCTTTTCCTTCAATTCTGTAATCGCTATGGGTGCGGTAGCTGGCTGGACTGGTTATATTGGTCATAACCTGGGAATGCAATCCTGGGTAATTCATGCCATATCCATTTCAATTGGTTTAGTTGCCTACGTGGCAAGTATTTATTTGCTCGATAAATTGAAAGGCCTTGAATCGAGTGGTACAGTTATTTTAGACAATGCTATTGGGTGTACCGGCACTGTATATCTAGGTATTCCGGAAAAAGAGAAAGGTTCAGGTCAAATTCAGGCAGTGGTTCAGGGGCGTTTACTCACTTTAGATGCAAAAACCACCCGTGAGGCCCTGGAGACAGGGAAATCAGTGTTGATTTATGATGTAAAAGATAATTTTGTGTATGTTGAATCATTTACCCCAGATAATTAATTAAATATGGAACAACTATTATTTAGTGCAATTGGTATAGCGGCAGTAGCTGTTGGTCTTTTGCTTTTATTGTTTATTGCCCGGTATAAAAGATGCCCGTCGAACAAAATTTTGGTAGTCTATGGAAAAGTAGGGCACGATAAAAGTGCCAGATGTATCCATGGTGGAGGAGCTTTTATACTTCCTATTATTCAGGATTGGGCTTTTCTTACATTAAGTCCTATTCCTATTGATATAGATTTGAGAGGTGCTCTTTCTATGCAAAACATTCGTATTAATGCTCCAAGTACCTTTACCGTAGGGGTTTCTACTAACCAGGCCATTATGCTCAATGCAGCAGAAAGGTTGTTGGGGTTGAATGAAGAAGAGGTGAAATTACAAGCATTGGATATTATTATTGGTCAGTTGAGATTGGTAATTGCAACACTTTCCATTGAGGAAATTAATAAAGACAGGGAGCAATTTCTTCAACTTATAAATAAACACGTTACCTCTGAATTGAATAAGATTGGTTTGGAGTTAATTAACGTGAATATCAAGGATATAACAGATGAGTCAGGATATATCGAGGCAATCGGAAAAAAAGCTGCAGCAGAGGCTATTAATAATGCGAAAGTAGAGGTTGCACAACAAGAGTCTTCAGGAGCAACAGGTGAAGCAAAGGCAAGACGTGAAAAAGATGTAAAAGTAGCTATTGAATTTAATGAGTCTGAAGAAGGAGTGAAGCAAGCGGAAGCCAAAAAACGTATTTCCATTGCCAATTCGGAAACCGATGCAACCATTGGGGAAGCCAAAGCTGAACGGGAAAGACAAGTGCAGATAGCAAATGAAAATGCGGCTTCAGATGAAGGTCGTAAGACGGCAGAAGCGAAAAAACGTATTGCTGTTGCAAATTTGGAGGCCGATGCTATTACAGGTGAGAATCAATCCAGGGCTAAAGAAGCAGAGTCGGATGCTGATCTTCGGGAGCGTGAGGCAATGGCAAGAAAAAGAGCAGAAGTGGCTAAAGCAGAAGCCATGAAAGAAATTTTTGAGGCTGAAAAACAGGCCGAAATGATCAGGCTTCAAAAAGAAGAAATTGTTAAATATGAAATAGCCAAAGAAAAAACCCGTATTGACGCCGAGGCTAAGGCTATTGAACTCAGAGCCATTGCTCAGGGTGAGGCCGATTCTACTCTGTTTCGTTATCAGGCCGAGGCAAAGGGTATGGAGGAACTTTTAAATGCCAAAGCCGGAGGTTATAGAAAAATTATTGACGCCACAGGTGGAGATAGTAAAGCCGCATCCACATTGCTGCTTCTTGAGCAACTGGATACCCTGGTGAGCCGTCAAACAGAGGCACTTGCTAATCTTAAAATTGATAAAATTACAGTGTGGGATTCTGGAAATAATCAGAATGGCCAAAATTCTACTTCTTCATTTATCAAGAATTTTCTAACAGCACTACCACCTGTACACGATTTGGCCAAACAAGTAGGTATTGATTTGCCGGATTATCTGGGAAGTATGACCAAAGATTTACCTTTGCCAAATTTACAAAAAGAGCAGAAAGGTCAAGAAGTTAAAAAAACGAAAGAAGGATCAAAGGAAAGGTCACAGGAAAAAGACGTTCAGAAAAATTCGGAAAACGATTCGAATAAACCACCAAAAGCATAACCGTAGAGACGCGATTTATCGCGTCTCTATAATTATTTTTCATCCGGTTTTAAAAATGCAAAACCACCTACCTCGCCGTCGGATATATAATCCAGGGTTATACCTAATAAAAACATTAAATGTTTCTTTTCGAGTAGTATTTCTATACCCGAAATTTGATAAGAAAGATCTTCATCTTTTTTCTTATCAAATCCAATCAAATAATTCACACCCGAACAACCCGACCCTGAATTTATCCCAACCCTGAGTTTATACTCCTCTCCAACATTTTTTTCAGTCATGATTTCCCGAATCATTTTCAAAGCCTCTTCTGTTATTGTAAGCGGTTCTTTCATCTATCAACAATGGTTTTATGCAATTAGAACAATATTATAAAATAAAATTGCTGTACCTAATTAAATTCTTTTCATTATGCTTGTAAAAATATTTAATTTACGAACATAATTTAAGGTTAAAGAGTTTAAAAATGGAATTGCTAATAGAAATAACACAAATTGTTTTGCCAGCAGGGCTTGTGCTGTATGGAATGTATCTGGTTGTAAAGTCTTTTATTGCAAGGGAAATGGATTATAAGCATTTGGAAGTCAGGGGGAAAAGCATTGAGACGGTTTTACCCAACCGCTTACATGCCTATGAGAGGATATCCCTGTTTCTGGAAAGAATATCTCCGCAAAATCTCGTAACCAGACTGAATAGTGGAGAATTCAGTGCTTTGGAATTTCAACAAATTCTTTTGGGGGAAATTAGAAATGAATATAACCATAATGTTTCCCAGCAAATATACATGAGCGATGAAGTGTGGAGTTTAGTGAAAACTGCTAAAGAAGAGCTTGTCATGACAATAAACACATCTGCCTCTGAAATGGAAAACAATTCAACTTCTCTGGATCTTGCGAAAAAGGTTTTGGGAAAATATATGGAAAAAGAGATAGATCCGATAGAACATGCATTGTTATTCCTGAAGAATGAGATCCGTCAAACATACTAATTATAAAGTATAGATATTTGTTATAGTCTTTATGGAAGCATCTAAAAGTAAGTATTTCAAGTCAGCATTGTTAAAAGCATCTTCGGTTTTGTCTGATAATTCACGTTTGAAGGCACTTTTAGCAAAAGCTGTAAATAAATCATCCTTGTTGAAGAGCAAAGATAAATCAAGCCTTTCTACAATAGAAAAGTTAAAAGTGATGGTAAAACTTATACGTGCCTATGTCAACGGTACTTACAGGGAATTGCCATGGAATACTATTGTGAAAATAACTGCAGCTATTCTTTACTTTGTAATGCCCCTTGACCTGATACCTGATATAGTGCCTGTAACTGGTTTTATTGATGATTTCACCGTAATTCTTTGGGTTTGGAATTCACTTCAAGTAGATATTGAAATGTATTTGAAATGGGAAAGAGGTAATGCCCCGGGCGATTCAGATAATTCAACAGTCAAAATTAAATAATAGTACAAGATGGACATCCGGATTAATGCAGTGGTAGTTAATTTGGATGTCCATACAGATCTTTAGAGCCTACATAAAGCTTTGCAGTGCCAAATCATACCCCTTGAGTCCGAAGCCGCTTATCATGCCCGCACATTCTTTTGTAATGATGCTCTTGTGCCTGAACTCTTCACGGGCATAAATATTTGAAATATGAACTTCTACAACAGGTGTAGTAACTCCAGCAATGGCATCTGAAATAGCTACTGAAGTATGTGTATATCCTCCGGCATTCAGCAACATTCCGTCGAAGCTAAAACCCCATTCATGGATTTTGTCAATGATTTCCCCCTCAATATTCGATTGAAAATAATGAAGTTCACAATGAGTGTACTTTGATTTTAATGATTCGAAAAACTGGTCAAATCCATGTTCACCGTAAATACTTTTCTCACGAATGCCCAGTAAGTTTAAATTGGGGCCATTTATTATTCCTATTTTCATTTATTGCTAGGGGTTTTGTTTCTTTGTAATTATGAATTGGGAACAGGCAATTAATCAATATATAAATTATTTGAAAATCGAGAGGTCCCTTTCCGAAAATTCTGTCCTGGCGTATCAACAAGACGTGATAAAACTACGACAGTTTCTGGAAATGTCCAATCCCGATCGCTCTCCTGTTCAAGTTGATGAAAAAGATCTTCACAATTTTATTGAGTATGTGGCTTCTATTGGGTTGAGTAGTTATTCCCAGGCAAGGATTCTTTCCGGGCTTAAATCTTTTTTTAAATACCTTCTCTATGAAGATATGATAAAAACCGCCCCCACCGAGTTAATTGATGGCCCTAAATTGGGGAGAAAACTGCCCGATACACTTTCTTATGATGAAATTGTTAAAATTCTAGATGTAATTGACCTTTCTACTCCTGAGGGAGCGAGAAATAGGGCCATTATTGAAACGCTTTACAGTTGTGGGCTACGTGTATCTGAATTAGTAGACCTGAGAATTAATAATTTATATATCGATTCCGGTTTTATTCGTGTGGTAGGAAAAGGAGATAAAGAAAGATTAGTGCCTATTGGTAGGGATGCAGGAAAGTTTATAGAGATATATCAAAATGAAATTCGGGTACATCTAAATATTAAGAAAGGGAATGAAAACTAT
>JAOUKG010000277.1 GCA_029882725.1 Cyclobacteriaceae bacterium | reverse complement strand
TCCGATCTACAGCAAAAACGAAACAAGCCGATAAAAACCGATACTTCATTGTATAGGTTAGTGCTTTTCCATAAATGTTGTTTTTTATATACTCCAGCCCTTTGTTTATGTATGATCTGATACGAAAACTTCGGGTATCTTCTGCTTTTACACTAAGTACTTTTTTACTCGATAAATGCGCAGGTAATATAAAAAAGGCTTCAATAAGAGAAAAGATAAGGGAAGCTACTACAACAAAAGCCATATCTTTCATAAACTCCATTCTTCCGGTAAGGAAAAACAAAGGCAAAAAAGCAACAATGGTAGTTGTAACCGATGTCAATACTGCGGGCAGTACCTCCATGGTACCATTAATTGCTGCTTTAATAGGGTTTTTAGTCTTTTCGAAATGTGTGAATATATTTTCAGCAATTACAATTCCATCATCTACCAAAATTCCAATTACCATGATCATTCCAAACAAGGACATGATATTGATAGTAAGACCATAAAAAGCACCTATGATAAACATTCCCAAAAAACTGGAAGGAATACCCCAGGCTACCCAAAAAGACAATCGAATACTCAGAAACAATCCAAGGGAAAGAAGAACCAAAATAAGCCCAACCATACCGTTGGATGTTAGGATATCAAGCCTGTTCTGTAAAAAATCCATAAAATTGAAATTTACAGAAAGCTTCATCACATCATTCCTGGCATTGAATCTCTCTACATAATCTGCAACATACTCTGAAATTGCCTCCAGATCCTCCTCTTCCAACCGGTTTATATTTATAAATACGGCCTGTTCTCCATTCAGGGTTGATTTGTTGGTATCGTCAGTAAACTGTTCCCGAATATTGGCAATGTCGCGTAATAGTAACTTGGTACCATCTTCATTAGACCTTAAAACTATTTCTCCAATCATTTCCGGGTCTTTCTCTTTGGCCCGGGATCTGATAAGAATTTCTTCCTCTGTTGATTTAATAGATCCCGCAGAAATATCCCTGTTGTTTTGCCTTACCGCATTTGCAACCTGATCAAAAGTTAAATTGTATTTCCTCAGTGTGTTTTCAGGCACTTCAATGGATATTTCCAATTGATTATACCCTCTGTTGCTCACCTGGGAAACAACACCCTCCGAAATCATTTCATCCCGGATGTTGTCGGCTGTGCGTTTGAAAGTATATAGACTAACATCGCCGGTTAAACCCAGTGTAAGAGCAGGGGAACGTGGTTTCACCTTGGTAATTATGGGCTTTTCGGCACTTACCGGAAAACTATTAATACCATCAACATTGTTTTTTAGCTCCTGATAGACCTCATCAATATCGTACGTTTCAAGAGTAAGAACATTTATCGACACTGTGTTTTCAGAAGAAACCGAAGTAATCTCATCAATTCCTGCAATATTGTATATGGCTTCCTCAATTTTCTGGGTCACCCCTTCTTCCATCTCCTCAGGGGAAGCTCCCGGATACACCACTTGAATGGTGATACTGTTCATTTTAGTGGTAGGAAAAAACGATTTTTTTGTAGAATAAAAAGCTACAATACCTCCCATAAGGGTCATAGCAATCAATATATTCGCCAATATATGGTGCTTTACAAAAAGTTCAATAAGGCTTCTTATAGCTGATAACATGGTTTATAGGTCTATTAGATTATCAATTAGACAATGACTCTTTTACTACTTCTTTCCCAACAGGTTCCTTTGGAATATCCTTGACAGATGCTTCAAGTTTAGAGACCGACATACCATTGTATGCATTTACCAAGGGTTCAATAACCAAATCAGTACCGGGAGTCAATCCGCCCATCACCACTGTTTCTTCATTGACTTTAAATATTTTGATCTTCTCAACTCTTAAAACCGTATCTTCCACTACAAAAACTTCATCCCGATTAAAAATTATACTTCTGGGTATGAGCATACTGTTTGATATATTCCTAGTTGGCATAATGGCCCTAAGAAATTGCCCGTCGTATAAAGGGTGATCGTTGGCATCAATGGAAATAAACACGTCGATAGATTGAGTATTTTGATTCACAAATTCACCAATTCTGCTTACCGTACCAATCCACTCCGTCTCATTTTCACTGTAAATACCGGCTTTTGAACCGAGCTCTATCCAACTGATTTCACTTGCACCTACATCTACTTTCAATTCCAACTTATCCGACCGAATCAACTTGCCTATATTGCTCCCAGGATTTACAAAAGAACCCGACTGTAAATTGATTGAATATATATTTCCACTAAACGGAGCATAAAAGTTATGTTTCTTTAACCTGCTTTCCTGGCTTTTTATGCTATAATAAGTGCTTAATATATTTCTAGTGGCCAAAAATGTTTTGATTTTATCAGAATTATAATCGGGCAACTCAGGAAGTGACTTTTCTATTTGTATACTGCTAAAATAGTTTTGCCACACATCAAATTCAGTTGGGTAATCAACTTTTATATCTGGTAAAATAGAGGCTAAATCCTTAAGAAAATTACTCTTCTGTGATTGCAGGTTTAACCGGCTCTCCTCATCATCAATCCTGAATAACAAGGTGCCCTTTCTAAATGCCTGTCCTTCTTTTAATGAAACGGCGCCCTGCATCATTCGCCCTGAAACCTCTGCAATCATATCCAACGACTGTGCGGTGCGTACCCTGCCATAGGCCGTGATTTGGGTTTCCGTATCAGAATATTTTACAGGTACTGTTTTAACAAATTTCGCAACCGCTTTGGGTTGACTTTTCTTAGGAGGCTCTGCCATAGAGCCCAAAACACCTGAGAAGTACAAAGACAAGCCAATCAAAACCAATCCTGCGGTTGAAACAAAAATTTTTCTCTTATTCATTACAATTATTTATTATAGGTCTTATTCTCCTATCCTTTCATTAAACTATCTTCAATCAAAATAGTTCCAAATTTATTACCAGCGGAAAAAAAACAAGATGAGTTATTAATTGATAATTGATAATGGATAATTATCAATTGTCAATTATTAACTGTAATAATGTTGACCGGACAATTTTTCGCAGCCAATACATTTTCATCCAACTCCCACTCCGGGACTTCCTTCATATAATAATCTCCTTTTCGAATAGCTTTCTTCAAATAGCTCTTCCCATCATTTTTAGACATTACCCAATGCTTTGGCGATGCCTCTACACAAGCATTACAGCCAATACATTTATGTCTTAATTGTATTATTTTAACTGCCATTATTTGAACCTAATTACTGCTGTCTTGCAACTATTTTGTACAAATTATCCGAAGGTCTTATTTTAATCTCAATTGGCATTGAAAAAACCTGTCCCCTCTTCACAACACCAGCCGACTCCTGGTTATCTAACCTTATTTCGCTCACTTTGGTTTTGAAAATCCCGTGCTCCCTACTTGTAATCAATATCTCATCTCCTACTTTCAGCTCCCCATTATCGAGTTTAAACTCCCCTACCCCAATTTTATCGAAATATTTCTTTCCTTTTCCGAGGTAAACCTTCTCCTCAGTAGCTATAGAACCTTCTTTATCGGCCCATTCCCCCATTTTCTTACCCATGAAATAGCCACCCCAAAAACCTCTGTTATATACCGCTGACAGTCGTTTTTCCCATTCCATTACTAGTTCAGGAGTAAAAGGAACGTCATTTTTCCAGGCATCAACAGCCTGACGGTAGCAGTTAGTAGTTTCAAAAACATACTCCGGACCTTTACTTCTTCCTTCAATTTTTAAAACCTTTACTCCGGCATCCATGATTTTATCCACAAAATTAATGGTGCATAAATCCTTAGGACTCATAATATATTCATTGTCTATCTTCAGCTCATTTCCATCTTCATCTTTTACCGTATAAGAGCGTCGGCAATTTTGTTTGCAAGCCCCCCGGTTTGCGGAAGAATTCATGGTATGCAAAGACATATAACATTTGCCCGAAACAGCCATACAAAGTGCCCCATGCACAAAAGTTTCAATTTGCACCAAGTTTCCTGAAGGAGCCGTAATATTCTGTTTTTTAACCTGTGCACATATATACTCCACTTGTTGCAAAGTAAGCTCCCTTGAAAGCACCATTACCTCCGAAAACTTCGCATAAAACTTCACCGATTCAATATTAGTAATATTCACTTGCGTGGAAATATGTACAGGCATGCCTATTTCATTGGCATAATTGATGGCTGCATGATCCATAGCAATAATAGCATCGATTCCAGAAGCTTTTGCCGTGTCTATTATGTGACGCATCAACTTCAAATCGTGGTCATATAAAATAGTATTGATAGTGATATAACTCCCTATACCCTCCTCCTTACAGATACCGGCAATTTGTTCCAGGTCTTCAAGAGTAAAGTTTATTGAGGACCTCGCCCTCATATTCAATTGTTCAATTCCAAAGTATACAGCATCGGCACCAGCCTGTACAGCTGCCCTTAATGATTCCCAAGAACCTACCGGTGCCAATACCTTTACATCCTGCTTTATATTCATGCCGCAAAATTAGTGAAAAGTTATCATATATGTTATAAACAACTATTATTCTGAATAGTTTAAGGATAATTTGGGTAATTGTGGGCTCGGAAATTTCAGGAGCGACCCAGCCAACAGCGCTTGGCGTTGATCCGGATGTCCATCCGGTCCTGTATCCCTGTAAGGGGTCTCTCTGATCAAAAGGTTTTCTGATTTTGCACACCCTGAAAATCCAGATCGAGATTAAGATAGAGAATGAGAACTGAGATTTTATAGAGGCGTTGGTCCGGATGTCCATCCGGTCCTGCATCCATGTAAGGGGTTTCTCTGATCAAACGGCATTCTAATTTTGCACGCCCTGAAAATCCAGATTGAGATTAAGATAGAGAATGAGAACTGAGATTGTATAGAGGCGTTGGTCCGGATGCCATCCGGTCCTGTATCCATGTAAGGGGGTTCTCTGATCAAACGATTTTCTGATTTTGCACGCACTGAAAATCCAGATTGAGATTAAGATAGAGAATGAGAACTGAGATTTGATACGCCTGGCGTTGGTCCGGATGTCCATCCGGTCCTG
>JAOUKG010000276.1 GCA_029882725.1 Cyclobacteriaceae bacterium | reverse complement strand
CTAATCAGGCGCATAAGGAAATACCCGGAAATCCTTCAACAGCCACCAGTAGTAAGATCAAACTCAGCGATCGTTCTAATGGAAAACCACTTCGTGTATTAAGTGAGGAAGACTGGAAGTTTTGGATCCACAATGGATATATTGTCATAAAAAATGCTGTACCAAGAGAGCAGGCATTGAAAACCGCAGAATTTTTATGGGAATTTGAAGAAAAAGATCCCAATAATCCCGAAACATGGTACACCGCACCCCGAAGGGAAATGAAAATGAAGGAATTGACCAATACGGGCATGGTGGAAGTGTATAATAATCAACACTTGTGGAATAACAGACAAACACAGCGAGTTTACGATGCCTTTGTTGACATTTGGGGCACTGATAAACTTTGGGTCACCATAGATCGGGCCAATTTAAATTTCCCGTTAAGGCCTGGTTTTGAGTACAAGGGATTTATCCATTGGGATTACGATCCCGAAACGAAGCCGCAAAATGTTCAGGGAGTGCTTGCCTTGTGCGATCAAACCGATGAAAATATGGGGGGCTTTCAATGTATTCCTGAATTGTTCAGGACTTATGATACCTGGAAACTTACCCAGCCCGAAGACAGGGATCGGTTTCAACCAGATATTGCCGGATTTGAAGATAATATTGTGAAAGTAAAAATGGAGGCCGGGGATTTACTGATTTTCAACTCCTCACAACCCCATGGTATCCGTCCCAATAATTCGAAAGATAAGGTAAGAATAGCTCAATATATTTCCATGATGCCCGCAGAAGAAGACAATGAGGCCATGCGTGACTGGAGGGTAAACTCCTGGAAAAACAGGGTTGCCCCCGATGGATATGCATTTCCCGGGGATCCTCGCAACTGGGAACAAACAAACTACGAAAAAGCCGATTTATCTACTCTGGGAAAGAAACTCCTGGGGTTAGAAAGCTGGTAAATAAAAAAATGATATATTGAAAATCATTTTTCTTGAGATGGTCTCAGAAGCTTAAAAGTTTGTCAATATTTTCAATTGGTGAAAGTGTGATCAAGGTTTAAGGCTTTTGAGATCATTTTTGTACAAAAAAACCTAAACGTATACTATGCTATCAAATTTCAGTATTTGGGATATCTCTATCATTGTAATTTATTTCGGGTTTATCCTATGGATTGCCAAGTGGGCTTCTGAAGGAGGTTCCAAATCATCGGGAGGAGCTCTGGATTATTTCCTTGCGGGTAAAGATCAGGGTTGGCTGGTTATTGGTGCATCACTTTTTGCTTCCAATATAGGCTCGGAAATTATTTTAGGGGTTTCAGGAGCCGGTGCAAGAGCCAACATGCCCATGGCCAATTTTGAAATCCTGGCCTCTTTGATTTTGATTTTACTGGGATGGGTTTTTGTACCTTTTTATTTGAGAAGTGGTGTATATACAATGCCTGAATTTCTGGAAAAAAGATACAACAGGGCTTGCAGAACCTACCTTTCGGTTATTTCTATTTTAGCCTATGTAACAACTAAGATTTCACTGATTATTTTCGCCGGAGCATTGGTTTTTGAAACCATGGGCGTTCCATTTTGGACGGGGGCAATTATAACTGTTTTAGCTACCGGGTTTTACACCGTATTGGGTGGGCTGAGGGCCGTAATATACACCGATATGGTACAGGCCTTTATATTATTATTGGGAACGATTGCAGTCACTGCGTTTGGTTTACACAGTCTGGGTGGTTGGGATGAAATGATTTCTACTATTTCCATGGCTGCCACCCAGGCCGACAACCCTCCTGTTGATAAATTTTTTAACCTTTGGAGGCCAGTAACAGATACCGATTACCCCTGGACAGGAATGTTATTTGGAGCACCTATTTTAGGTGTTTGGTATTGGTGTACCGATCAATATATTGTGCAGCGAACCCTCTCGGCCAGGGATGTTTCAAATGCCAGAAAAGGAGCATTGTTCGCTGGTTTTCTAAAGCTATTACCCGTATTTATTTTCTTTATTCCCGGTGTCATTGCCTATGCACTGCTTCAAAAAGGAATGCTTGATTTTTCACTCGATAATGCAGATCAGGCATTGCCAGCAATGATATCCACTTTCCTCCCCTCAGGCCTTAAGGGATTGGCCATAGCCGGATTATTAGCGGCCTTGATGAGTAGTTTGTCCTCTGCGTTCAATTCCAGTTCTACCCTATTGACTATTGATTTTTATCAACAGCGGTATCCTGATGCCAGTGAGAAAAAATTGGTGCGATTTGGTCAGTGGGCAACGGTAATATTAGTGATTGTTAGTCTGGGGTGGATTCCACTTATGCGAACGCTAATGGGAGGCGGTATATTTCATTACCTTCAAAATGTACAGGCTTATATTTCACCGCCTATTGCAGCTGTGTTTTTATTCGGTCTTATGTACAAATGGATCAATGCACGTGGGGCAATTGTTTCACTATGGACAGGATTTATTATAGGTATTTCAAGGTTGGTATTGGAGTTTTTAGCCAATCAGGGAACGGTCCATGTGGTAGAAGGTTCTTTTTTGAGCACTTTCCTGAGTATTAATTTCCTTCACTTTGCATTGTTTTTATTTATTTTTTGTGCGTTGGTACTTATGCTTGTTAGTAAAATGGGTACTCAGCAATCAGAAGAACAACTGGCCCTTGTTACATTTCAAAAACCAGAAAAACGGGCGAAATTTGTATTCACTTCAGATATAATTTTAACCATCCTGCTTATTGTATTGGTGTTGGTATTGTGGATTGTATTTAGCCCTTGGGGGATTGCCGGTTAAAAAACAGACTATGGATTTAAAACTTAAAAATAAAACAGCCTTTATTTCGGGTTCAACTTCAGGTATTGGCTTTGCCATCGCACGATCCTTGATGGAAGAGGGAGTACACGTGTATATTAATGGCCGAACAAATTCTTCCGTAGATGAGGCACTGGGAAAATTGAAAAAGGATTTTCCTGCCGGTTTAGCCAATGGAATAGCCGCTGATTTTTCAAAACTGGAAGAGGTGGAGGAATTGATTTCAAAATTACCCCCCCTGGATATATTAATAAACAATGTAGGTATTTTCAGTTCCATGTCATTTTTTGAAACCACCGATGAAGATTGGTCTCGCCATTTTGAGGTGAATGTAATGAGTGGGGTACGTTTAAGCCGATACTTCTTACCGAAGATGATTGATAAAAACTGGGGAAGGATTCTTTTTATATCGAGTGAATGTGCCACATTGGTACCGGAAGACTTACTAGCATACAGCGTGACGAAAACAGCACTTTTATCTGTTTCCAGAGGATTGGCCCAACTCACAAGAGGTACGGGAGTTACTGTGAATACCATCATGCCGGGATCTACTATGTCTGACGGGGCTGTACAGTTTTTGGAAGGAGTTGCCTCAAGAGAAAATAAGACCAAAGAGCAAGTGGAGGCGGAGTTTTTCAAAAATGTACGCACAAGTTCACTCTTAGAAAGATTTGCTTCTGTGGAAGAAGTGGCCAATACGGTAACTTATATGGCAAGTCCTTTGTCTTCAGCCACCAACGGTTCAACAATCAAAGTGGACGGAGGTAGTATTGGAGGGTTGTTGTAGAAAAGTTATTGCAGGAAGGCTGTAGGGTTATTGAAGGTTATTCAGGTTTTTTGATTCCGAAATCTACCGGGTGGCTTACCAACCTTCGTAAAATTGCAATTTGTCCACAATGCCACATAATGTGTTTAATATTCCATGAAATGGCCTGAAACTTTGTTTTAGCTACAGGATTGGGCATTTTAGTGGCATGTAAAGGTTCATCCATCTCTTCCTCCGTCAAATTTTTAATCAATTTTTCACTCCATTCCTGAACCAACACCAAATGAGATTTTAAGTTTTCAGGATTTACCCTACCTACACAATCTGAAGCAGGACTACCAAAGGCAAATAATTTAGCATAATCCCGAAAAGGAATTTTTTCCATAAGTTCCCCTTGTACCCCATGCACACACATGATTGCATGATAATGCTGACTTGTAATTAAATGGCCCACTTGCCAGGATATATTGGATTCGATAGTGGGAGGAGTTTCATCCCATTTGCCAAAAGGGACAGCATCTATAAGTTTGTTGGTCCATTGATGAGCTTCAACGGTTTGTGTTAGTAGTATTTCTGAAGTACTCATAGCCTTTAGCTTTAATTTTAGTCTCTATTATTTTAATCTTGCCCAATCAACTGTAGGCTGTACCCATTCAGGAAGAGGCCTGAAAATCATTCCATGTTTAAGACCTGTATTGAGCTTGATTTCTTTGGTAATCAGTTCACAATCGGCATCTGAAAATATTTTTACACAACTTTTGCCAATGGTGTCTGTTTCTTCATAAATGGAAAGTATCCTTCCGCAAAGTTTAATGTCATTGTGTTCACGATTCCAATCATTGCATGCAGCCAGTAACACAAAATTTACATCCGGATTTTGAAGTTTTGTTGAAACCAACATGGAAATTAATGAACCCTTGGAGGCACCCACTACCGTAATATTTTCAGGGTTTACTCCCGACTTTATGAGCTCTTTTACTTGATTTGCTACCTTTTCGGCATAATCCATCGGAACTGTTTTTTCGGGCCTGACCTCACTAATTACATTAAAATCTTCCTTTTTAAACACATTAACAATGTTGTTGTATTCGTAGTTGCCAAACTGTTCACTATGGGCATCAGCACCCTGATTTTCTACAATTTGACCATGAAGGTAAAAGAGATAACGGGGGTTCTCTTTCTGTGAAAATGAAGAAATAATCAATATAAAGGGAAGAAGATATTTCATATTGAAGTAAAATAAATGAGATTGTAACGAGTTTAAACGTTATAAAGATACAATTAAAACAAACAATTAACAGTATATACAATCCAAGGTGGAAATACCTATTATATAATAAAAAAAAAGTGTAGAGGCTAATAAACATTCGCCATTTCATATATCCCACGGAATAAACATTCGCCATAGCCACCCATTTATAAAGGCACCACATCAAAACACATACACCCATCCCCCCATCGATT
>JAOUKG010000275.1 GCA_029882725.1 Cyclobacteriaceae bacterium | reverse complement strand
TTACTCAGTTTTATTTTATTGTAAGTTTCATCATTGATATGAGTAAGTGGGGTCATATCTCCTTTTTTCAAATCGACAGTATAGATTTCCGCGGCATGATTCATATCAGTGCGTGTTATCACCATGGTTTTGTTACTTTGACCTACCATACTCGCTACATTGAACTGACCGTTTGTGATTTGCCTGATTTCGGGCTGACCTTTTTTGGGAATAGTTACTTCAAATAATTGAGTGGTTCCATCAACAGGAGCAATAAAATAGAGACTTTTCCCATCATTTGCCCATAAAAAACCATTTACGGTACCATCCCAGTGTTTCGTGAGGTTGATTTTTGTGTCATCTTTTAATAAGATTATGTCATTTTTATCTGCTTCATAACCCGGTTCTTCCATTTGAAGCCAGGCAAGTGTGCCGTCGTTTGAAAAGGCAGGTTGCGTGTCATAGCCTTTGTTTTCTTCAGTGAGGTTGGAAGTGGTTTTGGTGGCAAGATCGTAGGAATAGATGTCCGTATTGGTACTTTTGGCATATTCTGTGCCGTATACTTTTTTGGTTACATAAATAACTTTTGAGCCATCGTTATTCCACGTGTAATCTTCAGAACCCCCAAAGGGCATAGTGGGACAATCGTAAGGTTCTCCCTTCATGATATCAGTTTCACTGTTATTGGAGGTGTTTTTGATGAAAAGATGAGCATATTTACCATCTTCCCAGGTATCCCAGTGGCGATAATTTAGATTGTCGAAGATATAGACATTGGATTTATCCAAATCGGGATAGAAGTCGGTTCCGGCAATGGGTTTTATTTTTACCTCTTTGGTAAGGATGCTGTTTTTCCCTTCCGGGGAAAGGTCTTTATCTGCAATCAGTTTTGAATAGTCGTTAATTTCTATTGCAGCTCCGCCAGTAAGGGGTATGGTATAGGTTTTCGAAGTACGACCATTGGTGGTCAGGTTGTATTGGGAAACCGAAAAGATAACTTCTTTTCCGTCTTTGGTTAACCCAATAGGGGAGAGCCTTTTTAGCGACCACAGTAGCTCGGGGGTCATGACCTGAGCATGAGCTGAAATTGTATTAAAAACTACAATTCCTAAGAATAAACAGGTGACGAATATCTTTTTCATTTTTATGTTTTTTATAAAATTTAAGTAGTGCTTTGTCAAGACTAAATATACAAAAGATTTATTTTATATGAGTGTGCTGATTTGGGCCGGGATGATGTTTGATCGTGCGCCCGGAAGGATTAATTGCATTGATCCTTTTTGTCTTAGTTCTGCAAATACCATCGCCGTCCTTATCAGTCCGGAAATTAAATAGCCTCTAAGAATTCGAAAACAAGTTTTCCATTCCAGAGGCTATTTAATTTACCCGATGATATTTGCCGGGATGATGTTTGATCGTGCGCCCGGAAGGATTCGAACCCTCAACCACCGGAGCCGAAATCCGATATTCTATCCAGTTGAACTACGAGCGCAAAAGATTGCGTGTTGAAAATAGGTATAATAAAGAAAAAGGGAAAAGAAAGGTTAAAAATAATTAAGAAATAAGTGCGATTCGAACCCCCAACCACCGGCCCCGAGGGTTCGGGGCGAAATCCGATATTCTATCCAGTTGAACTACGAGCGCAAAAGATTGCGGGGCGAAAATAGGTATAATAAAGAAAAAGGGAAAAGAAAGGCGTATAACAGCCTAGGTTGTTAGTTTTTCACTAGAATTTTAGGGTACGGAGCATTCTGCATGGTTGGTCCGGATGTCCATCTTTGGTTGGTCCGGATGTCCATCCGGTCCCGAGTAGTATGGGAGAATGAATGCGTAGCATCACTTCTGGAAAAACAAAAGAGGAAGGAGCGAACCATAGAGGATGTCCATCCTCTTCTTTAAAACACCCGCATAGCCACAAAACCACACCCTCCACAGCCATCCTGTTCATCTCAAAATCCTGTAAAACCTGATTCAGACAATTGAGGTAGGGGGATGCCGTTTTCCATTGTCTAAAATCCGCAATAAAAAGAAGTGCCAATCCTTACAATGATGTTTTTAACCAACCCGTAACACTCATCCGGGTAACATTGGTTAAAAGTACTTCGTGTTCTAATTCATTGCTTTTAAAAAAAATGCATTTTTGATTGTCAGGTGGTATGATTTGAATGCCAGTTTCCTGATATACTTTTAATTCACCACCATCTTTCGCCAACCAGCCTTTATTTAAATACATAATCATTGAAAATGCTCTGCCGTCGTCTGATTTAAATTGATCAAGATGTTTTTTATAAAATGCCCCCTTTTCATAAAGGGCATAATGAAATTCGTAGCTTTTTATTCCCGTAAAACAGGTTCTGTTTAGATAGAGTATAAAGGAATCTATTAAATCAAAAAAAATACGTTCGTGGGGGTTATTATCCTTTTTTTCCAACCAAAATATTTTGTCACTTCTTATTTTTTTGTCGTGACTCAATAAGAGCCCATTTCCGATACCGGCCTCTTTCATTGCTTTATTTTCAAAAAGTAAGAGTAAATTTTCTTTTAGATGTAAGGCTAAATCGGCACTCAAAAATTCATTGGCTATACCTACACGTTTTTCCAAAAAACCTGAGATAATTTCCTCAAAATTAGATTCCACTAATTGGAGGAAGCTATTTCAAAAATGAGGTAGGAACCTGATTGTTTCTTCATAATTTATCCAATTAGATAAAGACAATCAGTTTTGAGGCAAAATCGCTCTATGAGGTTGAGCCGTAAATCTAGATTAAATAATCCACATATTAAATAGGGTGAAAAATATTACGCCTTCTTTACAAATTCCGACTTCAGAGCCATGGCTCCAAATCCATCTACCTTGCAGTCGATATTGTGATCGCCTTCCACAATTCTGATATTCTTTACTTTGGTGCCGGCTTTTATCGATTTGGGTGCTCCCTTTACAGGTAAATCCTTTACAATTACTACCGAATCTCCGTCTTGTAAAATAGTGCCATTTGCATCTTTTACTACAGTTTCATCTGTGGTTGCCTGGGCTTCCTCTTCAGGATTCCATTCATGCCCGCATTCAGGGCACATCATCAGGGTTCCGGTGGAGTAACCATAAGGAGATTTACAACTGGGACAATTTTGAGATTCAGACATTTAAGTTGATTAATTTACTGCTATTTAATATTGAGTGTCTGTTAATTATAAATTAAACTATTTATAAAACGAGTGCAATATAAATGATTGTGTTTTGATCAAATAATTTATTGTTTTTTATTTTATTTCTCCCATTTAATCTCTGGATTATGTTTCAAAGCTCCATAAAAATTGGTCATTGATATAATCAGATGTATTGTGAAGGCTATCCATATTGATTCTGAGTATAGGGTAAGAAACGAAAATAGAATTCCTATAGGAATTGCTCCTATAGTTTCTTCACGTCCTTTTGGGATATGAGTTGCTGAATAAAGAGCAGTATTGATGGCTATTGAAGGCAATATTCCTATCAAATTGGATAATAGTAACAACATAATACCCCTGAATAAAAATTCATATCCAAAAAGGTATAACACCCAACCTCCAATTTCTGTTATAACAGTTCTCCATGTCCATAGTCTCGCTCTTATCTGTGGATATTTTTTCAATGTTTCGGGGCTTTTTGAATGTCTGTAAACAATAGGTATGCCTATCAAGGCTAAAACCAATATTGACAATATAGAATATAGGGTTTTCTCCTTATGGAATATTAACCCGTATTCTGCCCACTCAAATTCCGGAATGGTCAACTTACAAATCATTGCCGGAACCATAGCTATGAATAAGAACCCAATTGTTTTTCCAAAAATAAAATGCACTTCAGAAGCTTTTCCTGAAGGATATTTTCTTTGAAAATAATTTTTTATGTTCTCTGAATTGGATATAAACCAAAATGAAAGAAAGCCAATCAGGCCAATCATAATTATTAGGGCTGCTTTTGCCTCATTATTCCAGATTAGGTTTTTTGAAATAAATTCAAGCATAGGTATTCGGTATTTGATATGAAAGAGTTAACTAATGTAGTTAAAGAATAGGTTGTTATTAAAACTTGAGTTAAATAAATAGCATTCAATTTAAAAATTTGTAGTTGCGGCATTTGAATCGGGTTGTCTGTAACCTGCACAGAATTGAATGAGAATGGGTTTTAATAAATATGCATATCCTATTAAGGTTTTTGAGAGCCTTACTTAATTTTTTTCATACCATATGGAACTTCCTTCGCTACATTTCCTAATATAATTTGTCTAAGCAGGGTTAAGGGGGTTATTAAAGATCCACTTTCTATTCTTTTGTAAATCCAACAAGGATCCAATGATTGCGAGTCATATATTTCTGCGTACACTTCTATAATATTTGTTGTGCCGGATTGACCAAATAAAATTACGGATGAAACCGCACCAGCTGTAGATTTAGATTTTACAATTATGTATTCAGAAGTAATTACCGCATCTACCTTCAAAAGTCTGCAAAGGTCTTCAGGATCTATTAGAGGTATTTCGAAAGGGGTGAAGTCTTTGAGGATGGAATTTGTTTTTGCAATACTAAGTATATCAATATTTAATTTTCCTTCACTTTTTTTAATAGCCAACGCATCATATAATTCTTGTTGAAAATTATTTGTTTCACTTATGTAAAGTTTTAAGAGATTTTCCTCTTTCATATTGGGGTACCCTGCAACAGATACCTTAGGGGGGATAATCGCAATGATTTTATGGTTGGTTAATTTCTCTTTCGCACCAGTGGTTATATAGGAATATCGACAGGAGGCTGTTAGTATTAAAATACATGAAGTTAAAATAATGGTTCTAATCATAAATAATTTTTATTGTTGATTAACAATAAATTAAACATATAATTTTATTAAATAAAAACTATTTATATAATAAGTACAAATATTCAAAAGACTCTTTTTTTGTTTCTTCACTAAACTAAACTTCGTTGAAAGACCAAAACTTTGTTCATGCGTATGACTTGTTTATTTGTTATAAAGGTAAAGAATCAACCTTAACTTAATGGTATTGAATCTGGGGTGA
>JAOUKG010000274.1 GCA_029882725.1 Cyclobacteriaceae bacterium | reverse complement strand
AGTCTAAAAATGCTTTTCAGGCAGAAGTCAATGAGTTCACAGGCCGCATCGATTTCTGCCTGAAAAGCATTTTTAGACTGGCAAAGCATAGTGGCTGCATTGATTCGGGCGCGAAAAGGACCGGCCAGTAAATCGGCAACTTTCAGGAAAATACTTGCCCTGTGTTCCCATGCTAAATTTGCCCAGGCTTCTTTGGCTCCCAGTGCCGCGTTGATTGCCTGCTCTACATGAGAAGCGTCACCGTGGTGGAATTGCCCCAATGTATGGGAAAGTTCGTGTGGAGGATGTATTTTTTCAGTGTTATCAGTACGAACTTCTTCACCGCCGATGTACATGGGAATGTCCATCTGGATGCTTTTCAATCTCTTTAGTTCAGCTTGAAGTTCTGCCTTTTCGGGAGAGCCCGGAGCATATGATTTAATGGGTTCGTTAACAGGTTTAGGTATATGATAAAATCCTTTCGACATAGCAATAATTATTAAGTTGGTAATTGCCCGCAATTTACCATTCAAAATGGGCAAGCAAAAATATGAAGGAATATTTATTATAAAATATCACTGAGCTGATGCAGGGAAGAAATATTGTAATTGGCCCCAATGGTGTCTTGCCTGTAGTCAGGATTAAAATAAACGGAGTCAATTCCACTGTTTTTGGCCCCCAAGATATCTGTTTGAAGGTTGTCTCCGATCATGATGGCATGTTGAGGTTCAATTTGGCAAAGATTTAAGGCAAAATCAAAGATGGCTGTATCTGGTTTTACAAAACCTGAATTTTCGGAAGTGACCACATGGTGGAAGTAGTCCTTGATATTTGTACACCTCAATTTGGTGTGCTGGGTATGCTCAAATCCATTCGTTAAAATGAGCATTTTATACTTATCTGCCAGATAGTTGAGGATACTTATAGTGCCGGAAATTAGTCCGATTTCCTGCGGGCCTTTTTCCATGTAAAAGTTACTTATTTGAAGGCATAACTCTTTATTCTCCAGATTGAATTGGGAGAATATCTCAACGAAACGTTTAGTTCTGATATCCTGTTGTGAAATTTCTCTTCGGTTGTATTGAATCCAAAGCTTGTTATTTACTTTTTTAAAGGTTTTGTAAAATCGCTGAAAGTCTATTTTTAAATTAAATAGTTGAAAATGGTCATATACTAATTTCAAAGTGGTTTTGGAATTCTTTTCATAGTCCCAAAGTGTATGATCCAGATCAAAAAATATGTACTTATATTTATGCATTTAGATTTTCCTCCATTCTTCAGCCGATAATTTATTTAATGCAAGCTCCCTGTTCGAAAAAAGTGTTTGAAGTGTATTCAAGTCATTTTTAAGAATATTATCCTTTTCGAGGAATTTGTAAATAAGTCCAATGATATCTTTCATTTCTTCTTTTACGGAATACCATACCCATTGATCACTTTTTCGGATATTCAATAATCCGGAATTTTTTAAATAGGAAATATGCCTTGATGTTTTGGATTGTGTGAAACCCAACACCTGTTCCAAATCGCTGATGCACATTTCTCCATTTTGCAGGATGAGGTACAAAATTCTGATTCTGGCCTCATCAGAACACGCACGAAATACCTGTGTGCCTACATTGATTGTAAAATTTTTAACCCTCATTTTAAGTAGTTGGATTTATCAAAGATAAATAATTTTCAGTTCTTGATCGAATTTTGAATTACAAGTGTAAATTAGCATCCTTATTAAAAATAAATAAAATGTTGAGAACTTTACTTTTTACAATTGTTGGTCTAATGAGTACATCTTTGGTTTTTAGTCAAGAAAAATACGGCGTTTTTGATACCTCAGCCGATATTGGGAATTCAGTTATCAAGGGAAAAACAGAATTTTTATCAAAGGGGCAGGAGTATAAAATGACCGGTAGCGGTTATAATATTTGGTTTGAACGCGATGAGTTTCAATATGCTTACAAAAAAGTAAAAGGTGACTTTATTTTAACGGCACAGTTTTCATTTGAAGGAAAAGGGGCAGATCCTCACAGAAAAACCGGATGGATGGTGCGGGAAAGTGCCGACGATAACGCAGCACATGTGAGTGCGGTTTTGCATGGCGACGGACTTACAGTGATGCAGTGGAGGAAATTAAAGGGTGCCTTTATGCGAGATCCTCAGGATGAAATTTTTGCTCCTAAGGCAGGGTACGATTTTATGCAGTTGGAAAGAAAAGGCAATACCTATATTATGCGTGCCGCTCATATTGGTGAACCGCTGCAAGTGATAGGTTCAGAAACCTTTCTTGATATGCCCGATGAGGTGTTGGTTGGTTTGTTCGTATCTTCACACAATGCTGATGCTGCTGAAACTGCACTTATTAAAAATGTGAGAATTGATTTTCCTGTAAACGATGATTATAACCCAGGCAGGGAAGGTTATTTGGGATGTAGGCTGGAAACAATTGATGTTTTTACTGGAGATAGAAATGTGATTTTTGAAAAACCAGGAAGGTTTGAAGCTCCCAATTGGATGCCGGACGGAAAAAAGTTGTTGTTTAATATGGATGGGAATCTCTATACTATCCCTGTTGAAGGAGGAAATCCGGAAAAGTTTAATACCGGATCTGCTAATCAAAATAACAACGACCACGGAATTTCTTTCAATGGAAAACTGGTAGCAATTAGCAGTCACCGTGAAGGACTTCCCGAAGGAGGGTCAACCGTTTATGTTGTGCCCATTACCGGGGGCGAGCCCAGACAAATTACAGAACATACACCTTCCTATTGGCACGGATGGGCACCCAACAACAAAGAGTTGGTTTATGTTGCCAAAAGAAAACCCAACACCCCCTACAATATATACAAGGCAAACATCAATACATTGGTTGAAACTCAAATTACTTTTTTTGATTATGCTCATGTGGATGGCCCTGAATATTCTCCTGATGGAAAGTATATCTACTATAATGGTAGTCAGTCGGGTACAATGCAATTATGGAGGATGAAACCTGATGGTAGCAACAAAGAACAGCTTACTTTTGACCAGTACAATAATTGGTTTCCTCATATTTCTCCTGATGGAAAATGGATTTTATTTATTTCATTTCCCGAAAGCATAGACCCTGATTCTCACCCTTCTTATAAAAGAGTAGAGTTACGACTTATGCCTGCTTCGGGGGGATTTCCAAAGACAGTGGCGTATTTATATGGAGGACAGGGGACAATTAATGTACCTTCATGGTCGCCCGATAGTAAAAAGGTGGCATTTGTAAGTAATTCAGGGGAGAAGTAGAGGTTTAAATTAAAAATAAATCCAGGAAATGTGAGGGGCTCTATTTTTTGCGTTGACTGATTATAAAGTGGGTAGTAAGGAAGCTTTCATAGTGCTTTGTGCGGTAAAAATAAAACACAGGGAAAGGAAGACTATTTTATTGGCGGTACGTAATTAATAAGTGTAGGGCAAATGAAAGTATGGAAACAAAAAAAGTAAAATAAAAATATTTTTTAAGTTAAAGTTTCGTTTGCATTTTGATGATACTATATTTAAATAAATTAACTTTGGAAGTTTATAACCAACAGTTCGTGCAGGAAAAATCAAAATTTGTATTTGTAGTTTCATTTCTTTTGATAGTTTTTATGACTATTTCAGCGGGGGAAACTTTTGCGCAAAAGCAAAAAGTACTTCAACTATCGGGAATTATTTTAGGAGAAGATAGCATTTCAGGATTGCCGGGTGTACATATATACGTTCCAAAAAGGCAAGATGGAACCACATCAAATTACTTGGGATTTTTCTCACTCCCCGTTATAGTAGGGGATAGTTTGGTGTTTTCAGCAGTCGGTTATCAACACCAGTCGTATGTAGTGCCAGACTTTGAGGGCAAACAAGTAACCCTGATTGTGGAGATGATGACGGACACCACCTATCTTGAAAATGTGACTATTATGCCATTTCCTACGGAAGAATTATTCAAGGAAGCCATATTGGCTTTGCGGCTTCCCGAAGAAGAAAATGTTAGTCAGGACCACTTAAATGATCAGATATTGGCCTTAATGATGCGGTCCATGCCCATGGATGCCAACGCCAACTATAGATATTATATGGATCAAGTGGTTTACAACCAAACCTATAGATATGGGATACGTCCTAACCCTTTTCTCAATCCATTCAATTGGGCAAAATTTATAAAATCATTAAAAAACCGGTAGAGACGCGATGCTTCGTGTCTAAATTCCGACCCCTACTGTTATCGCGTCTTGTACGACTTGTTTTAAGCGCGATGTTTGGGATTTTTTGGAAACTTAAAAAGAGACGCGATAAATTGCGTCTCTACGTATGGGTTAATTGTCCCGCTTTCGGCGGGACAATTAACCCCATTCATTATTTAATTTTAATGGTTGTCACCAATTCTTTTTTGGCATCTTTAGGGATGTCAATTTCCAGAATTCCATCGTTGTAACTTGCCACAATTTTCTCAGTATTAACATTGTCGGGCAAATTGAATGACCTTCTGAAGGAACCATATTGAGTTTCAACACGATGGAAGTTTTTGTCTTTTTGTTCATCATTCCATTTTCTTTCCCCACTTATGGTCAAAGTTTTGTCTTTGATTTCAACATTAAAATCATCTTTTTTCATTCCTGGCACGGCGAGGTGAATTTCAAAGTTGTCTTTGTTTTCTGCAATATCCACTTTGGGGGAAAACTGCCTTACAGAAGACTTTTCCTCACCGGTGAAAAACGAATCGAGAATAGAGTTCCAGCTTGTAGGAACAAATTCATCAAGAGGGTTGTATCTAACAAGTGTCATAGTATTTTATGTTTTTAAGTTTAACATGTTGTTCACCTTTTTCCCTTTCAAAAATGTGCCAAAGGTAAGCTCAAGTTAGAAAGCCCGTAGAAAGAAGACAAAATGACATATTGTTAAAATAAAACAGACACAAAAATGACAAAATGACAGTATTTTACAAATAATGTGTAGATTTTCCTTCTTTATGGCATCTCGGATATATTTAGTTCCAGGAGAAAAAAGGGAAGCACAATTTCGTTCTTTACCTTCTTTATGGCACCTCGGATTGAAATCCGTGG
>JAOUKG010000273.1 GCA_029882725.1 Cyclobacteriaceae bacterium | reverse complement strand
CTAAAACTTGGCCTGAAACTGGCTGGAATATGTTGTAGTGACGTTATCATTTCGGTACAAAAGAAATGAAATGTTTTATATAATACAAATAAAGGGGGAAAAATGATAATGGTTGTGATTGTAGAGACGTTGCATGCAACGTCTCTACAATCACAACCATTCGGGTTATAATTAAAACTCCCTAATTAAATTACCTACTTTGGTTGCCTCAAGAACGCCTCTCTCAATTGTAAGTGTATCCTGATCATTTTGCGTATTGATTAATTTAAAACTAAATGATGCCTTCAACCTATTATCTTTAAGGTTGAACAACTGAACGCTGCCGGTTATACTCTCATAAAAACCACCGCTCCTCCACCTTTGAAAACCATCGGTATACACAGCTTCAACCTGCGTACCCGTAAATTCATCATTTCCTGTAAGACTGTCATAAACGGTTATTTTCAATTGGTCAGGAGCCATATTAAAAATATCATACACATACCTCACTGTTTTGCCATTTCTGATATCCGTATATTTGAACACCTGCATTTCTCCATAAAGACTTGTATGCCCCCAATCGAAAAATGCTTCATAAACCGATGGTTCCACCTTTTCCTTTCCACAACCGAAAAGAAAAACAACAAGTATGAAATTCATTAATTTTGTTTTCATAAAAATAGATTCAAGTATTAATATACAAATTCCCAAGAAAAACCACCTGTACTATAAATTACTGATTTAGGATCCCACCAATGCACAAAAGTCATTCCAACATTCGATGAACTTCTTCCGCTCACAGTTACTTTAACATTTCCACCAAACTTTATATTTCCATTATCTCCTTTATCCTCATAACCTGCATTTAAAGTAAACTCGGTTCCAGAAATTGACAGTGGGTCTTCTTCTTTCCAATCAAAAGTTAAAACTGTTTGATGAGTCCCTGTATACCAAAAAGGCATAACACTTACACTCTTGTTCCACCATGTATCCATAATATCTCCTCGTTTATTTGGTTCAAGAATACTTGATTCATAGATCATCAATGCCTGTTGATTTTCACCAGGAGGAGAACCCATAATAACCCTAAGTCGCAATTCCGGTGCCCCTGCAACCCATGATTCTACATTTTGCAATGCGGATTGTGTGAATTTCATTCTTTTTACTGTTAGTGGTTCCCCATCATTTCTTCCTGAAACTTTACTTGCCATAATGGGCGACCATGAGGATACACCATCTATATTTTTTGCCCTAATTTTATACCAAACTGTGGAAGGCCTTATTAAAGGAATTTTCAAACCAGCATCTACGTAACCATTATCATTGGCGGTTGTTTCTGCAACCTTATAAAAAGCAGTTGTAGGTTCCTCCATCCTCCATACTTCATAGGAATCTTCTAAACTAACGTCTTGCCAATTTAAAATAAAAGAACCGGCCGAGCCATGTAACATCCCAAGCTCATTGGGCGCAGCAGGAACAGCTTCAATCCGACCCGAAGTTTGCGCATCTCTTTGTATCAGATAATATGGCTCTTCATCTGCATAAAAATTGCCATTAATATCAACTCTTTCAGAAATACCAACAACCACTACAGGGAAATCTGGTTCCTGATCTAATCCTAGCTTAATTGTCTTTCCATTTTCATCAAAGGCTTCAACAAAATCAACTTTAGTATCATCAAAAACCTCATTTAAAAATACAACTGGAGGAATGAAGTTGTCGGTATTCCAAGTTTCACAATTAACAGGAACGGAAATTTGAACATTTGGGTACAATTCGGTTATAAATTGAGTTAATTTCGTAGGATCTATGTTTTTACTTTTTAATACTTCAGATTTTTTTCCCATCAATTCCAGTATCTCATTTACAGAAATCTGCGTGTTTAGAATTCGGTTGTGGAAATTTGCAGAAAGCACATCAAAATCTCCATCAAACTTTTTAAGCGCCTCTTCTTTAAGCAATTTCCTGAATTCCTTTGAGCCAAGAGCTGAAGAAACTAATAATACATAGTTTTTCATAATTTCATGTCGCTCTTCCAATATTAATGCGCTAGGATTATTAAAATTTTCCATCATTTTTAAACCTATGGTTGGTTGGTCTGAAGAAACAGACAAAGTATCCTCACATGAAATAAGCGATACACTTAATAAAAAAAATCAATGTTTTTCCAATGTTTTTCATAATTATTTACTTTATTTAACTCAATTGTAATAAAATAATTATATTATCACAACTTAAATTAATTTATTTATATAATAATTTTGTGCATTCCAACGCTAGCGAGAGGCAAAGTCGTGTTCTGTAAAAAATTTTAAGACGTACAATTCAAAGAAAATGTAAATACGTTAAGAAAACTTGAGCGTACTTAGATTACAGGTTTGGGTTATTCGCAGAACCTCCACACTTAATTTTGACATTTATTAAGACTCATTCACATCGTATGATTGTAGCTAGTCCTCACGATACTTACATAATTCCTATGTGTATTTTGAACTAAATACTTTTGTAGAGACGTTGCACGCAACGTCTCTACAAATCCCTACACCTTGCCATCAATAATCTCTGTCACTACATTAGGATCCAGCAATGTGGAGGTATCCCCCAAATTCTCCAATTCCCCCGAAGCTACTTTTCTCAAAATACGTCGCATAATTTTACCCGACCGTGTCTTTGGTAAACCGCTTACAAATTGAATCTTATCCGGTTTCGCAATGGGTCCTAAAGTACTGGAAATGATATCATAAATTTCTTTCCGTTCCTTATCTTCATTTTCTGGCTTGTGATAACTAATAACATATGCATAAATAGCATTGCCTTTTATATCATGTGGATACCCCACAACGGCCACTTCACATACATTTTCATGTTCAGTAATGGCACTTTCAATTTCGGCAGTACCCATATTATGACCCGACACAATAATCACATCATCTACTCTTCCTGTAATTCTATAATATCCATCTTCATCTCTTCTCGCACCGTCGCCTGTAAAATATTTACCTTTAAAGGCACTAAAGTATGTGTCCTTAAAACGCTGATGGTCTCCCCATATCGTTCTGGCCATACCCGGCCAGGGGTACTTTATGGTTAGTATTCCCTCAACGTCGTTTCCTTCGATTTCATTTCCTTCACTATTCATCAATACAGGCTGAACACCCGGCATTGGAAAACTTGCGTGTGCTGGTTTTAGTTTTGTAACATGCGCAATGGGCGAAATCATAAATCCTCCGGTTTCTGTTTGCCACCATGTATCTACAATTGGGCATTTTCCCTTTCCAATATGCTCATCGTACCAATGCCATGCCTCCTCATTAATAGGCTCACCCACAGAACCTAATACCTTCAAGGAGCTAAGATCATATTTATCGACAAAACTAATATCTGCTTTTTGTAATGCGCGTATAGCAGTAGGAGCTGTATAAAAAATATCTACTTTCAACTTCTCAACTACCTGCCAGAACCTTCCCATATCAGGATAGCTAGGTACTCCTTCAAACATTACCGAAGTGGCACCTGCACTCAATGGTCCATAAACAATATAGCTATGTCCGGTAATCCATCCTATATCTGCAGTACACCAATAAATTTGGCCTTCTTTATAATTAAAGGCCGTCCTGAATGTGTAATTGGCATAAACCATATATCCTCCACAAGTATGTACCATTCCCTTGGGTTTTCCGGTAGAACCTGAAGTGTAAAGTATAAACAAGGGATCCTCTGCATCCATTTCTTCAGCAGGACATACGTTACTCATCCCCATTTCGGCTTCATCCCACCAAATATCACGGCCGGGAACCATTTCAATTTCCGAACCTGTTCTTTTCAAAACAATTACGGATTCTACACTGTGACAACTTTTCA
This sequence comes from Cyclobacteriaceae bacterium, assembly GCA_029882725.1. GTDB lineage: Bacteria > Bacteroidota > Bacteroidia > Cytophagales > Cyclobacteriaceae > JAHEMU01. The sequence goes on along the minus strand of JAOUKG010000273.1, from coordinate 1,208 downwards.
GCCCTTCATCCACTATAGCTTTCAAATCAATGGATTTAGCTCCTCTGAATGCACCATCACTGGTCACTACCAATTTACATTCAGAATCGTTAATCCTGTCAGAAAGTGAGGTACTACTAAAGCCCGCAAAAACAACTGAATGTACGGCACCAACCCGTGCACATGCCAAAATACATATGGCCAACTCAGGAACCATAGGCATATATACGCAAACGCGGTCTCCTTTCTTTATTCCTTTGCTTTTTAATACATTGGCAAAACGGCTAACTCTATCATGCAACTCCTGATATGTGATAAATTGGTTCGGCTCATTTACATCATTTGACTCCCAAATAATTGCATTCTCATTCGCTCTCTTTTCCAAATGCCTGTCAATACAATTTTCTGTAATATTGAGTTTGCCATTTATAAACCATTTTATCTCGGGTTTAGAAAAATCCCATTCCAATACCTTGTCCCATTTTTTTCTCCAATAAAACTGCTCTGCCTCATCGGCCCAAAATTTTTCAGGATTGGAAACACTCTCGCTATACACCTTATTGTATTCATCAAATGAACCTATCGTATTCATAATATTTTGATTAATTTTAAATAAGTGACAAATTACGGTGTCCTGATTATTTATAAAAATTTGATTGATAAAATTATCAAAAACTTACCTCTGTTTGAGATGAGGAAACTATTGAATTTTTTATATATTGATAGAATGTACTTTTGAAATAAAAACTATGATATCAAAGTTCACACAAGATGTAATTACCGAAATGGTAAATATAGGTGTAGCCAAAGGGGCTACAATGCTAGCTACAATGATGAAAACGAGAGTTTCATTGTCAGTGCCTGAGGTAAAAATCATTGACTGCGAAAAGATGCAAGAATATTTCGAGGAGTTGGAAGAAAAACAAATCTATTCAATAAATTTTGATTTTGAAGATCCCTCCCGAGGGAAAGCTTTATTTGTTATTACTGATTCCCATTCAACGGCTCTTGCTTCTGCATTGACTAAAATACCTGAAAACGACCCTAAATTGAATGAAAAAAAATCAGATGTTTTGAAAGAAGTAGGCAATATTGTCCTCAATTCAATCATAACCTCTATTTCACAATTTATTTATTTGCCCATTTCATTAAATGTACCTAAAGAATATCAGGGATCATATTCGGGTCTTCATAAGATTATTGAAAAAGAAGCAGAGACAGAAAAAGTA
>JAOUKG010000272.1 GCA_029882725.1 Cyclobacteriaceae bacterium | reverse complement strand
GTAAACTACTCACCCTGCCGTTGATCTCTATCCTGCCTGTAGTAGGTTCTGTTATCCTACTTAAAATTTTCAATAAAGTCGATTTGCCCGCACCATTCCTGCCAATGACACCTACCGCCTCCCCTTGCTTTATCTCAAAATTAACATCCTGCAGGGCCCAAAACTCAGTTTCTATCTGCTCCTGAATTTTCTCGTTTCCTTTGAATTTATTCAACAGTAAATTCACCGTTTCACGCAAATCGCCCGAACGTTTTTTTCCTATTTTGTATTTTTTACTAAGCCCTTCGACTTTTATAGCAATGTCTGTCATTTATTTAATATAAAAAACCAAAAAGCCACAGAGGTAAAGCATGTGAAGTTGAAACCTCCATGTCATCTTTTACTACATAGGCATTGTCAAGTCCTTCCAGCTGTTTCATTCCTTTCTTTTTTCCTCCAATTTCAAAGATAAGCTCGTCGTTCACCATGAAATCGCCTTTATCTGCATACCTAATTTTGTGCCCCACTTCAACCTGATTGTAAAAGAAACACTCCCTGATATTGCCTGTATTTACCTTGTCATTCAAGGCAAAGGACAAATTAGGGTTATTCAAATAGATCTTTTCAGGCTTATTTAAAGCGCTTACTCCATGTGTTTGACTAAACAACAAGTTTAAAATATCAGCTTTTTCCAACCATTTTAAATATCGCACCAAAGTATCACGAGAAATATCCAACTTCCTGCTCAAGCTACTAATGTTGGGTTTAAAAGGAACCATGGACACAATTTCCGATAGTAATTTTTTTATCTTTTCAACCGACTGAAAATCCATTTGAAAAACCTGAGGAATATCTACTTCCAATACCGTATTAACCACTTGAGAAACCTTTTGATGATATGTTTCCGGATCTTCATTAAAAAAGGGATAATAACCTCCTTCCAAATATTCATAAAAATACCTCAAAGGCTTAATCTGGTTGCTAATTTCAAAACTTATTTCAAAATGATCTTTGAGTACTTCATCAAGTGAATGTACTTCAAAAGTTTTTGAGGCTTTTAAATTTATGTATTCCCGAAAAGACAAACCTGTCATGTGATAGTAAACCGCTCTTCTACTCAAGTCTCCCTCCGATTTAAAAATCTCAATCGCAGCAGAACCACTAATAATCATCTTTAACTCCGGGTAATTATCATACAGGTTTTTGACTTCTAATGACCAACCTGGATATTTTTGAACTTCATCTAGTATCAGATACCTTCCTCCGCGTTGAATAAAACTTTCAGCCATATCCATTAGCTTGTTTTTGGAAAAATACAAATTATCCAGACTTACATACAAAGTCTCCTCATTCAGTGGAAGATTATTTTTAATATACTGAAGCAACAGGGTAGTTTTTCCTACTCCTCTAGCCCCGGTTAGAATTATCAGCCTGCTAGACCAATGAATTTGCCAATATATATAACGAATAAATGAAAGGGAAACTCTCTCAATATTGTGTCTGAATAAAAGTCTTAATTTTTCCAAAAACTACTATTTTACACAAAAATAGATATTTTGCATTTTACATACAACATATTTATAAATTTTTGCATTTTACATTATACAACATTTGTTGTTGTGTATCAAATTGAAACCCAAGCATCGCGGTGGTATTACCTACAAATCTGGGAATGAGACACGATAAATCGTGTCTCTACCGTTACACCAAATCGGCCATAACTCTTTCAATCCTGCGAAAATATATCAACCCGCTGAAAAACAAGATTACTATCAAAACAAAAGAAAGTCCACTATATAAGGACAAGCCCCCTTCTCCTAAAATGGCCCATCTATATCCTTCGACCACTCCCGCCATCGGATTGAGGTGATACACCCACTGGTACTTTTCCGGCACCATAGACGATGGGTAGGCAACGGGAGTTGCATACAATCCCAACTGCACCATAAATGGCACTACATGTTGAAAATCCCTGTACCGTATGGTCAATGCACTCAACCAAATGCCCACCCCCAGTGCCGCCATCAAATTCATTATAAAAATTAGAGGTAAGTAAAAAACCTGACCTGAAATGCCTACCTGATAATAAACCATAATAACCACCAAAAAAACAAGGGTTATCAGGTAATCAACCAGGCCGGTAACTGCTTTTGACAAAGGAATAACCAACCTGGGGAAATATATTTTCTTGACCATTTCCTGCGCTCCAATTATCGATTGGCCTGCCTGGCCCATTACGTAGGCGAAAAAAGACCACCCCAACATGCCTGTTAGTGCAAAAACAGGATAGGGAACACTCCCGGTATCAACTTTTATAGCTCTTCCAAATATCAAAGTAAATATTAACAAGGTCGCCAAGGGTTGAACACCTGCCCAGACTAATCCCAATGCCGTTTGAGCATATCGCACCCTCAAATCCCGCCAGGCCAATGTATAAAACAAATCCCGATATTGGACGAGTTCTTTTAGACCCAGGCCTAACTTCTTTTTGGGGGTTATAATTATTGATTCCTTCATTTCAACGCAAAGCTATCGCTCCGTCACTCCCATTATGACTGTAATACATTCCTTGATTCTAACTATCATTCCTGCAAATTAATAGCATTTTCATCTATCTAAAAACTGTTTCTGTACTTAAATGTTACTTCTTCCCTCTACAAAACCGAAGGTGGGGGGATTTGGAACTTGAGTGATAGGCCGTGTTGTATAAGTAGTGATTTACATATTCGTTTATCTGCAAGGGCCACAGGGATCAAAGTATATAAATCCGGAGTAAAATGAAACGAATATAAATATTTAAAAATGGCTATTTTGATTAAAATTACCGAACTTCACGAAACCTTTCGAAGGTTTCTTCCAGGCGACAAGAACCTTCGAAAGGTTCGTGAAACACCGAACAATCTTATGGCACGGAAACAACCCAATGTTGAGTACCAAAAATAAGAATATATGCACCTATTTTATGCGTTTCTTTACCTCATTTTTAATGAGAATATTATTGATCTTTCGAAATGAAAAAGACTAAAAAAGTATTGTTTCTGTCGCCCTACCCCACCGGAAGTGCCCCTTCCCAACGGTTCCGGTTTGAACAATACCTGGAATTACTAAAGAAAAATAATATTCAGGCCACTACATTATCCTTTTATGGAAAGAATTATGAAAAGTTCTTGTATCAAAAAACTTCACCTCTTAATTATATCCTGTTTATTCTAAGGGGACTAATAAATTCGATAGAGTCTATATTGAAGGCTCCCGGCAAGGATTTCATTTTTATTCACAGGGAGTTTGTTCCCCTTGGCCCTCCAATAATTGAATGGCTTTTATCAAAACTTATGGGTAAGAAAATCATTTTCGATTTTGACGATGCTGTTTGGCTCAACGACCCCGTTGAAAAGCCAACCTTTAAATCTAAATTAAAATGGAAAAAGAAGATTAAATCTATTATTTCCTGGAGTTATAAAGTAAGTTGTGGAAATGAATATCTATTGAATTATGCGGAAGTGTACAACTCAAATGCAATTGTTAATCCCACCACGATAGACACTGAAAAGCAACATAACCCTAACCTATTCAATAAAAAAAAGAATAAAAAAGTAACAGTTGGTTGGACAGGGAGCCATTCCACAAATTATTATCTTAAGGAAATTGAACCAATCCTTATGGAAATTGAGAGAGATTTTGATGTGGAATTCGTTTTTATTTCCGGGAAAGACCCCCAATTAAGACTTAAACATTACACTTATTTAAATTGGAATGAACAATCCGAAATTGCCGATTTATACAAACTCGATATCGGAATTATGCCCCTTACCGACGATGAGTGGAGCTTGGGGAAATGTGGTTTCAAACTTTTGCAATACCTGGCGTTGGAAATTCCGGCAATAGCCTCACCTGTAGGAGTTAATAACCAAATAATAAATCATGGCCAAGATGGGTATTTAGCGAAAAGCAATTCAGAGTGGTATGAATACCTTAAAATTCTTATTCACGACAAGGAATTACGCAATAAATTCGGTAAAAATGGCAGAAAAAAAGTAATTGAAAATTATTCAGTACTTTCAAATTCTTCCAATTTTCTCTCTCTTTTTGATTTGTAGTAAATAATGACCAATGCTGTTAGATAAAATGGAATCAAGGGCAATTTGTATCTCGACAAGGTTCCGAAATTAAAGGCCGATATACCTACAGCAAAGGCAAAAACGAGCGAAAATGACAGGCAAAAAAGCACTTCCCTATTAAAGAAAACCCTAAATGCGGACCTCCTGAAAACAGAATAGAGAACAAAAAGTGTTGCAAACAAAAAAACTGTACTTTCCACTGCGGCCATGAGCATCAACGGATTTCCTACTTCAAAAAGATAAGGCCTGAATAGTGCTACATTTATAGCCGCGGGTATGAGTTTAATCATGCTACTCACAGTTCCGTCCAATTCGCCCAGTGTATACCCAGAGCCTACACCGTTTCTAGCCCCCCACCCATAACGAATATCATAGGCTGTAACTTTTGCAGTATTGGCAATTTGATCGAGGGCATATTTATTGTTGTCCTCTGCCACTTTTGAAACCAATTGAAAAGCAACTAAGGCAGCAATCACAACAAAAACGGGCAATATTAGCACTTTTAAAATAACAGATTTGACTTTTTCAAGATTCAACAACAACAACCAGATAATCATGGCCGGCATCAGGGTAAGTAAAATGTATATTTTAATAACATAAATAACATAGAATGAAGCTATTAAAATAATCGGATACAGAATTCTACTTCTTTCGAAAACAATTTTATAGAAGGCGAATACCGACCAACCTACTGCGGCCAAAGTAATGGTATCCTTAAAAATGCCGGATCCCCAAAAAATAACGCTGGGCACAAACAAAATAGCCCATGCCAACCCATTTTTATAATCAGGGTACAAGCGATAAAACACTAGAAACAATGCCCAAATCCCAGAAAAGGCTATAGCCGCAAATAAACAAGCTGTTGCTGAATAGGTGGAGATTGTGAGAATATCCAAAACCGCCGCCAGTTTTACTATGGTATAACTTGCTTCATCACCATAATACCAAATTCTTGAAGA
>JAOUKG010000271.1 GCA_029882725.1 Cyclobacteriaceae bacterium | reverse complement strand
GATTGTGAGGCCTCATGCTCCATTGACTTTGGTGGAAGACCCTGGTTGGTTTGGGATGCCGATTTCAAAAGAGAAAAAGTAGGTGATGTTTCTACAGAACTTTTCCACCATTTCTTTAAATCATTTTCCGATACAGCTCAATGTAATTTAAATATTAAAGCCACAGGTGAAAATGAGCATCACAAAATTGAAGCTATTTTTAAAGCATTCGCAAGAGCGATAAAAATGGCCATTAGAAAAAATAAGGGCGACAGTTCATTGCCCAGTACCAAAGGAACCTTATAAATGAAAGTTGCCATTCTAAAATACAATGCAGGAAATACCCAATCGGTGATATATGCCCTAAAAAGGATAGGTATTGAGCCTTTACTTACAAATACACCGGAGGAGATACGTTCTGCGGATAAAGTTATTTTTCCGGGCGTAGGAGAAGCCTCCACAACTATGGAACACCTTAGGGAAACTGGTTTGGATAAAATTATTCCTACCCTCAAGCAACCGGTAATCGGAATATGCCTGGGGCTTCAGCTGATGTGTCGGCACTCGGAGGAAAATGACACGGCTGGTTTGGGAATTTTTGATGTAGAGGTAAGAAAATTTCAACTGGAAGAAGGGTTTAAGATTCCCCACATGGGCTGGAATACATTACAAGTAACAGACAACCCTTTACTAAAAGGTCTTCCTTCAGATCCTCATGCCTATTTTGTGCATTCATATTATGCCGAAATAAGTCCTTTTACTATTGGAGAGAGCAATTATATAAATAGATTTAGTGCCGCACTTCACAGAGACAATTTCTATGCAGTGCAATTCCACCCGGAAAAATCTGCCGAAACGGGCGCTACCATACTTAAAAATTTCATTGAATTATGATCGACCTTATACCTGCAATTGATATTATAGATGGGAAATGTGTACGATTGACACAGGGTGATTTCAATCATCAAACCAATTACAATATTGAACCTCTGGAAGTTGCCAAAAATTATCAAAACACAGGCATTAAGCAGCTACATTTGGTGCAACTTGATAATGCGAAATTGGGGATGATAAAAGAACTGAAAGTACTGGAGACAATAGCTTCACAAACCACTTTGCGAGTTGATTACGGAGGTGGCATAAAAAGTATCGAAGATATTAAGCGCATACTTGATGCCGGTGCACACCAGGTAAACATTGGGAGCTGGGCAGTGAAAGATCCTGACAATTTTACCAGAGCCCTATCGACATTTGGAGATAAAATAATACTGAGCGCCGATGTGAGGAATGGAAAAGTGTCTGTTTCAGGTTGGCAGGAAGATAGCAATATTGAACTCGACGATTTTATTGCGGGTTATATCCCCAAGGGGCTTAAATATGTTACAAGTACCGATATTTCCAAAGATGGAGCCATGATGGGTCCAGCTACTGATTTGTATATACATCTTAAAAAGAAATTTCCTGAGCTATACATCACTGCCAGTGGGGGTGTGAGTACCTTGAATGATATAACCGCTTTAAATGAGGCCCAAATTGACGGGGTAATAATCGGCAAAGCCTTGTATGAAGGTGCTTTTACTATACAAGAACTAACAAAGGAATTTGGCTATGCTTAAAAAAAGAATCATACCTTGTTTGGATGTGCATAACGGAAGAACAGTAAAAGGAGTTAATTTTGTAAACCTGCGTGATGCCGGCGATCCGGTGGAATTGGGAGCGCTTTACGCTAAATCGGGTGCAGATGAATTGGTTTATCTGGATATAACAGCAACACATGAAGGACGTAAAACCTTCAAACATCTGGTTGATAGAATAGCCGAACATATTGATATTCCTTTTACCGTGGGAGGTGGAATTTCCGATGTTCCTTCTGTTAATGAACTGTTGCAGGCGGGTGCCGATAAAGTGGGTGTGAATTCAGCGGCTGTCCGGAATCCTCAATTAGTTGATGATCTTGCCTTGGCTTTTGGCTCACAGTGCATCGTTGTGGCTATTGATGCCCGCCTTACGGAAAACGGTTGGAAAGTCTATACCCATGGAGGGCGAAATGAAACTGAAAAAGAATTATTTTCCTGGGCCAAAGAAATGGAAAACCGGGGTGCTGGTGAGATCCTTTTTACAAGCATGGATCACGACGGTACAAAGAATGGCTTTGCCATTGAGGCATTAAGTAAAATGAGCAAAGAACTTACTATTCCTATTATTGCCAGTGGCGGTGCCGGAAACACAGAACATTTCACGGAAGTGTTCTCAAAAACCGATGTAAGTGCAGCCCTGGCGGCCAGTATTTTCCATTTTAAGGAAATAGAAATACCCCAATTAAAAGAAGATTTAAAAAAACATAATATCCCGGTACGATGAAAAACACACTTACACCCGATTTCTCAAAAAATGCAGATCAATTGATCCCTGCAATTATTCAGGATGCAATGAGTGAACAAGTACTCATGTTGGGATACATGAATCAGGAAGCTTTAGACAAAACCCTGGAAATAGGAAAAGTAACGTTTTACAGCCGAAGCAAAAAGAGGCTTTGGACGAAGGGTGAAACCTCAAACAATTTCCTCTATGTTAAAGATATCAAACAAGATTGCGACGCAGATACCTTATTGATAAAAGTGACTCCTGCCGGGCCTGCATGCCACAAGGGTAATGATACGTGTTTTGGTGTTCAGCCCAATACATCAACCAGTCTTCGATTTTTGAATGAAATTATTAAAGACCGGAAAGAAAACCCAAAGGAAGGTTCGTATACGAATACATTATTAAATAATATCAACAAAGCGGCCCAAAAAGTAGGCGAAGAAGCCGTAGAATTGGTTATCGAGGCAAAAGACCATAACCGTGATTTATTTTTAAATGAGGCCGCCGATTTAATGTATCATTATTTGGTGTTATTACACACCAAAGGCGAAAATTTGGAAAATGTGATAGACGTATTACAACAACGGCATACGAACCCGTAATGGCGAATTGAATTCGCCCCGAATGGCGTTCGCCATCCGTGAACCAACGTTACGGAGGAACATCGCTGTGCGATGTTCCCCCGGATAGTGTTGGTTTAAGAATGGCTTCGCCATCCTGGCTGAATGCGTCACCGTACCCTGACCTGTGGCAAACCCCTCACCCAAATCGAACTGCGTTCGTTTTGGGTGAGGGGCGAATTCGATTCGCCCCTACGGATTATTTTTTATGAAATCGATCGCCATTCCATTTTTTGGGATTGTTAATGATATAATTCGAAATATTATTATATGCACTTTCGTCACGTATTATAATCTCATAATAATTCCGTTGCCATACCACTCGTCCTATGTTTAACGCATTCAATTGCCTTGTGACTGCCGTTTTATATCCACGAACAATGGCACCAATTGTATTTGATGTTCCTTTTGGACGTGAATGGGTTTTACCACTACATGATATTTCCATTTGTGATGTCATACTCTCCGAATTTGATTCGGTGGGTGGGGGCGAATTCGATTCGGGGGGTATGGGCGAATTCGATTCGGGGGGTATGGGCGAATTCGATTCGCCCCTACGGATTATGGCATGCATGTGGTTGGGCATGATTATGAATTCACCCAATTCAACGTCATTGCGGACTTCCGGGGTTTTCAACCATTCGTTGTGTGCAATTTGTCCATATTTATTTAATATCATTTGTCCATTTACAACCTCTCCAAATAAACAGTCCATGTCTTGACAACATAGGGTTATAAAATATAAACCCTGCCCGGAATAATCATATCCCTTTAACCTTATTGACTTTCAGTGATGAAAATGAGGATTATACGATTTCATCATAATACTATTATTAAATTATAATTTATTAAACTAGTTATAAATTAATATTTAATAATGTATTAATTATAATTTTTCAGTATATTATACGTTTAATATAAATTAAACACTTATTATATAAAATAGTTGTTTTATATAATAAGTGTTTAATAATTAACAGCAGTGGAGATTTACCTACTTCTGGAAGTTTTTAAAATCCATATAGGGGGCTGACTTGCATCATGCATCGTAGAGACACAATGTATAATAGAAACACAATGCACAGCAGATACACAATGCATTGTGTATCTAGCCCAATTTAAAAACCATCAAGGCCATGGGCGATAGGTTTAATTCCAGGCTTTGTGGTCTTCCGTGCATATAAATATCATCGGTAATCAGGTCGCCCCCATTAAATAAATTGCTTCCCCCAAACTCTTCCTTGTCACTGTTTAATATTTCAATCCATTTTCCCGGAAGGGGCATACCAATACGGTAATTGGTTCTGTGCGTAGGTGTGAAATTTAAAATAGCTACGACGCAATCATTTTTCTTGTCGCCTTTACGCGCAAAAGCCATCACACTATTTTGATGATCCGAATAATCGATCCATTCAAAACCATTTTGTTCAAATTGTCTTTCGTAAAGTGCGGGTGTTGACTTATAAAAATCATTTAAAGCTTTCACCCAGTTTCTTACACCACGATGGTGGTTGTATTCCAAAACAAACCAATCCAGACTGCTATCATGTTTCCATTCCGATTGTTGCCCAAACTCATTGCCCATAAACATCAGTTTCGTGCCCGGATGCATATACATACTTCCATAAAGAAGACGAAGATTTGCAAAACGTTGCCAATCATCTCCAGGCATCCTTCCAATTATGGCTCCTTTCCCATGTACTACTTCATCGTGGGACAAAGGCAGCATAAAATTCTCTGTGAAGGCATAAACAAAACTAAAAGTAATCTCATTTTGATGAAACTTTCGATATACCGGTTCTTTTGTAAAGTATTCCAATGTATCATGCATCCAGCCCATCATCCATTTTTGGCCAAAGCCGAGTCCACCATTAAAAGTAGGTCTGGAAACATTGGGCCAACTGGTTGATTCTTCTGCAATGGTAACAGTATCGGGATGTGCCCCGTACACAGCTTCATTAAATTCCCTTAAAAATTGTACAGCTTCAAGGTTTTCCCGTCCACCAAAATGATTGGGTACCCACTCCCCTTCCTTACGTGAGTAATCCAAATATAACATAGAGGCCACAGCATCTACTCTTATTCCGTCGGCATGGT
>JAOUKG010000270.1 GCA_029882725.1 Cyclobacteriaceae bacterium | reverse complement strand
CCTTCTTCGGTTCGAGGTATATTATTAAGATCGAGCGTAGTAACCCGAAACATCTCACCAGCACCTTCGGCATCTGAGCCAGTAATAATGGGTGTATGTATATTTAAAAAACCTTTATCATTAAAAAACTTGTGCGTGGCAAAAATCATGGCATGCCTTATTCTGTAAATTGCACCAAATGTATTGGTCCTAGCACGCAAATGAGCAATTTCCCTTAAAAACTCCAAACTGTGCTTTTTGGGTTGTAAAGGATACTTCTCAGGATCGGCAACTCCCAAAATCTCCACCTCCTTAACTGAAAGTTCTACACTTTGCCCCTTTCCCAACGATTCCACTACAGTGCCATGAACATGAATACACGCCCCTGTAGTAATCTTTTTCAATAACTCGTCAGGATATTGTTCAAAATCAATAACCAACTGCAAATTAGCCGCACACGATCCATCATTAAGATTTATAAACCTATTACTACGAAATGTCCTCACCCAACCCTTTACATGGATATCCTGGCTCAATAAGGAGCCCTTCAATACTTCATTGATTTTTACTCTCTGCATTATTCGATGTTTTATTACAAGGCCACAAATTTAATACAGTATCTGCGTTAATTAAGAAAAAACATGAAAATTGTCATTCGCCTAACTTCTTTCCTATATATTATACTCCTTACACCGGTCACTCCCAACATAATTTCAACTATATATTACCATACATTGAAAGAAATATAATAAATTTGGAATAATATTTTAGGCTGTACAGGAAAGGTAGATATGCAAAAATTAGGATTAAATCAATCATTACAGCAAAAGCTGTCACCACAGCAAATACAATTCATCAAACTGTTGCAAATACCCACAGCAGAATTGGATACGCGTGTAGAGGAAGAATTAGAAATTAATCCCGCTCTGGAAGAAGGAAAAGAAGAAAGTAACGACGACGAACAGTTCGATGAAGATTCAAGTCAGGATTCTGAAAGTGAAAATGAAGATGTAAATATCGACGATTATTTGCGCGATGATGACATCAGTGGATATAAAATGTATGGCGACGGCGATCAGGAAGAAGAACGCGACATGCCAATTGCTATGTCGGTTTCTCTTACAGAACAACTGTTAACCCAATTAGGATTTCTGGGACTCGAAGAGCATCAACTTCAAATAGGGAAACAACTTATCGGCTCCATAGAGTCTGACGGGTACATTCGTCGTGATTTGGAAGCCATTGTAAATGATTTGGCTTTTGCCCAAAATATAGAAACCGATCTGGACGAAGTTGAATCCATACTCCATAAAATACAGGAATTCGATCCCCCGGGCATTGCTGCCCGTAACCTTCAGGAGTGCCTTTTACTTCAATTGGAAAGACGTTCCGACGACCATAATGTGGATGTAATCACAGCAAAAATGATTCTTGAAAAATGCTACGATGAATTTACCAAGAAACATTACGACAAAATCCTGAAAAAACTGGACCTCGAAGATGAGGAATATGTTAAAGATGCCATAGAACTGATTCGAAAACTAAACCCCAAACCCGGAGGAAGCAGTACAGGATTGGTAAAAACCCAATACCTCATACCCGATTTTATACTTACAAACATCAACGGGAAACTTGAACTGTCCTTAAATTCACGTAATGCGCCAGAACTTCGAATAAGTCGTTCCTATTCCGATATGATGGATGCCTACGACAAAAGCAATAAAAAGGATAAAAAACTTAAGGAAACTGTCACCTTTGTCAAACAAAAACTGGATGCTGCCAAATGGTTTATTGATGCAATAAAGCAAAGACAACACACTCTTTTGCGTACAATGCAAGCCATTGTAAACTTACAATTCGACTATTTTCTGGAGGGTGACGAAAGCAAGCTAAAACCCATGATCCTCAAAGATATCGCTCAAATCATCGATATGGATATTTCTACGGTATCACGCGTGGCCAATAGCAAATCAGTTCAAACAGAATTTGGTATTTACCCCCTAAAATACTTCTTTTCCGAAGGTATCGCTACAGATTCAGGGGAAGATGTAAGTAGCAGGGAAGTTAAAAATGAATTGAAAACGTTCATAGAAGGTGAAGACAAGAAAAAACCACTTTCCGACGACAAACTGGAAAAACTACTCAATGCTAAAGGGTATAACATTGCCCGCAGAACCGTGGCCAAATACAGGGAACAACTCAATATTCCCGTAGCCCGCTTAAGAAAGGAGTTGTAGTGATTAAGGCTATCTCAGGATTCATTTCGGTTATTCTTCATCCACTGTTGATGACCACCTGGTTTATCTTTACCCTTACTTTCCTCACACCAGAAACTATAGGTCTGGATATTTTGGACAATCATGGAAAATGGGTCATGATAGGCATTTTCATGCTTCTTACCTTTATTTTACCAATGGCTAGTATTGTCATTTTAAGAATTACATCCAACATCAGTAGCCTTACCTTGGAAGAAAGAACAGAAAGGTTGTATCCCCTGATCTTTACAATCATTTATTACGGTGCCACATGTTATTTCCTTGTTGTACAATACAAGGTAAGTGCCGAATTAGCCTCAATACTAATAGGTGTATTATTAACCTTAATTATCATCACCGTAATAACTTTATTCTGGAAAATAAGTGTTCACAGTGCTGCTGCCTGGGGTGTGGCAGGTGCATTACTTGGCTTGAACATAGCAATGAGTTCCGAAATTTTAGTATATTTATTATCAACAAGCATCCTGATTTCGGGTGCCATTGGAAGTGCCCGGTTATATTTAAATGCACACACTCCTGCCCAGGTAGGTTGGGGGGGGCTACTGGGTTTTCTGATCTGTTTCTCCACCATCCTGATTATGACCTAAACTATGTTTACCTTTCTAAAATACGAAAAGCAAGATGGAATAGGCACCATCACCCTAAACAGGCCGGAAGTCTATAATGCACTAAATGATGAGATTACGTATGAATTACAAGATGCTCTTAAACTAGCATCCAAAGACGATGAAGTAAGGGTGCTTATTTTAACAGGAGAGGGAAAAGCCTTTTGTTCGGGACAGGATTTAAAATCCTCGGCAGGAAAAACCAGGTCTTTTAAGGACAGTCTGTATAAAAGATACAACCCAATTATTAAATTAATGCGAGATATGCCCAAACCCATAATTGGGAAAATAAACGGAGTGGCCGCAGGAGCCGGGTGTAGTTTGGCGCTGGCCTGCGATGTAATTGTAGCAAAAGAAGACACTCCCTTTATTGAAGTATTTGTAAACATAGGTTTAGTACCCGATTCCGGATCTTCGTATTTCTTACCCCGTTCAATTGGATCAGTCAGGGCGTTTGAATTGGCCTCTATGGGAAGTAGGCTCAGTGGAAAAAAAGCCGCCGAGTGGGGCTTGATAAATGCAGCTGTTACTGAAAAAGAATTCGAAAATACAGTGAACCATTATGCGGGTTACTACGCTCAGGCTCCTACAAAAGCCATTGGGCTTATCAAAAAAATGTTAAACAAATCAGGACATTCCACATTGAACGAAATGCTCGAATACGAAGCATTATCTCAAGAAATTGCCGGAAATACTACCGATTACAAAGAAGGTGTTAGTGCCTTTCTGGAAAAAAGAAAAGCAGAATTTAAAGGTAAGTAGAGTCCCGCAATACCTTGTGGTTTAACTTCAAGTTAAAAATTGTGTAACTACGGAAACGGATATAAACGTTTAAAAACGGTTGTTTTGTTTTAAATTACCGAAATTTACGAAACCTTTCGAAGGTTCCAAACCTTCGAAAGGTTCGTAAAATCGAAGATGTTTTAGATTGTATTAGTAGGCTAAAGACAATCCCTAATACGTAATCTGTTTTCTCCCGTTTGAACTCTTTTTATTGTTTATAAAACTTCTAAAAGTAGACTTTATACGTTTCGACTATTAATTATAAGCATCCCCAATATTTTATCATCCAGGAGGGATAAAATGTTTGTAGATAGATGTAAATAGAAAATTAAATTTCAGCAAAATCATTATCTTTAATGCTGAATGAATACGCAATCTAATTAGCCTATAAGCACAAAATTAATCCTAAACAGAGGTTTGGGCTAACTTTTAATTGTTAGCAGCCAGGGGGAAAATGAAAGAAATCTACCAATCTCAATAAAAATACTTTTATAAAAAACTTACATCAGTAATTTTACTTATTGAATGTTTGTCAGTAATTTAAAATTACACCTTATTTAAAATAAAAATAAATATTAATATAATCCAATTTGCAGGGTATGATACTCTTTCACTAAACCGGTAAACACTTTAACAATAAGGATATTTTAATTGTCTGATCACTCTTTTCCTGCAAAATAATTTAAGTTAAGTTAAGTTATCAGGTATAATTTTATCATCATTTTATAATATATTTTTCACCTCTAAATTTCATTTTTAAATAAATAATTGCCCTCAATATTTACCCAAACAATTTCCAAACACCAAAATAAATCATTTTTAAACATTAAGTCGATAATAAAACCATTTCCTTTTCTCATAAATATCACATCTAAATCTTGTTAAATTATTATTAGACATAAACCAGATTTAACCAACACTGACATAAATGTTCTAATTTAGTTTTTTGTGAGTGGGATTAATTCAGTTTACTGGTTTACTTCCCGATGTTTAATAAATAAAGTTATCTATTGAGGGAAATAGTTAATAAGCACTTACAGTATTTAGAAATAAAAAATAAAAATAATGAGCTCCACAGTACAAGATATATCACCTACTGACCAGACAAAAACTATTACTGGTGTCCGTGTAGGAAGTGATAAACTTGACGATCTAATGAATCTGGTAAGTGAGTTAATTACAACCCAAGCCGGATTAACCCATTATATGGAAGAAAACCACTCCATTGCATTGGAATCCATATCTGAAAATACAGAAAAACTGTCCCGACAATTACGAGACATTGCCTTTACCATGACACTTATCCCGTTCAATAATCTTTTTTCTAAATTTGAGAGAATGATTCGGGACGCAAGTGGAAGCCTGAATAAACCTGTGGAATTAATTACGGAGGGAGGAGAAACTGAGCTTGATAAATCTATTATAGAAA
>JAOUKG010000269.1 GCA_029882725.1 Cyclobacteriaceae bacterium | reverse complement strand
GAGAAAAATAGATGGCAAGAAATGCTTCCATCAAGGTGGAAAACGAAAACTTCAGTTTAATATATTTATTGGTTTTCCAGGAACCCTTATTGTTTTTAAGGTTGAATTTTGGTGTCCTTACGAAGGGTGTTTTTTTTCCGATAAGGCCTTCAAATACCGCCAAACCATTGTGAAACGATAGCCCCATAGAAACAAGAAGAAACATAGGAAAAGTCCTTAAAAAGTATAGAACTCCATTTTTTGGGTGCAGTCTTTTTGAAGAAACCAAATAGAAAAAAGCAATGGAGAAAAATCCGAGGAGAAAAATGCTTCCTATATAAAATAACAAGTTGTACTCCGGATATTGAACTTTGTAATAAAGTACAGGAACACTTAAAACAGAGGCCAGCAACAAACATATAAATACCATACTATTCAAGAGATGAAAAAAAGCATGCATTTTAGTGCTTAATTTCAACTTTGCCCGAAATACTTTTCCCAGATTTTTTCTGGCTGTTTCGGCGGCACCTTTATTCCAACGGTATTGCTGTGATTTAATGGCCGGCATGAGGATAGGCAATTCTGCGGGAGCCACACAGTTTTCCAGGTACCTGAATTTCCAACCCTTAAGCTGTGCCCGGTAACTAAGGTCAAGGTCTTCGGTAAGGGTATCATCCGACCAGCCGCCTGCATCTTCAATACATTTTTTCCTCCATACTCCCCCTGTACCATTGAAATTTATGAAACTGCCGGAGAAATTTCTACCTCCTTGTTCTACCGTGAAATGAGCATCCAAACCAAATGCCTGCAAACGGGTAAGCAAGCTATAATCTTCATTGAGGTGCCCCCAACGAGTTTGTACTACGCCGGTATTTTCATCAAAATGAGGAATCGTATTATAGAGAAAATCTGGTTTTGGTATAAAATCAGAATCGAAAATAGCAATAAATTCACCCCTGGCTTTTTTCAAGGCTTCTCCAAGTGCCCCGGCTTTGTAGCCCGAACGCAGGGTTCGTTGAATGTGATGTATAGGATAGGGTGATTTTATATTCTTTATTATATCCTTCAGTAGTTCGGAAGTCTCATCGGTACTATCATCAAGAATTTGTATTTCAAGTTTTCCTTCAGGGTACTCCAGTGCCACAATAGATTCCAGAAGCCTTTCTACTACATATTTTTCATTATAGATGGGAAGTTGTACCGTCACCATGGGCCAGATAGCCGGGTCCTGAACCAAGGTGTTTCGATCCTCTCCTTTTTTTAATGACTGCAGATACTTTAATACCAGGTGCAACTGACCCAAACTAAACAGAAAAATATAGCTGAGGGCAAGTATGTATAAGCCAAGTATGATCCAGAATATCATAAATGCCTGAATATTGTAAATAGAATTTTATATCCTGCCATTACAGTTCCCTTAATTGTGCCCGACACTTTACTTTTTCCTATTCGGTTTCGATAATTAACTGATACCTCTGTACAACGCATTTTCATTTTTGCTGCCTTCAACTGCATTTCAACTGTCCATCCGTAATTTCGGTCTTTCATACCCAGTTTCACAAGACTTTCGTAAGAAATTGCCCGAAAAGGTCCCAGGTCTGTAAATTTAACTTTATAAAATCCTTTTAATAAAGTTGTGGCCAGCCAATTTCCAAAAATCTGAGGTAACGTCATAGATCCTTTCTCCCTGTTTCCCAATGCCCTTGAACCTATCACCAAATCTGCCTGATCGGAAATTATAGGTTGAATAAGAAGATCCATTTCTTGTGGATAATCAGAATAGTCGCCATCTATAAAAACAACAATAGTAGGCTTTGGTTCATTTTTTTCGATATAATCCATCGCCGTGAGGCAAGCATTTCCATAGCCCATTTTGGGTGCTTCCCTTACCATAGCCCCGGCATTACTCGCCACTAGAAAAGTGTTATCCGTACTGCCGTTGTTGGCTACTACAATTTCATGTACATAATCAGGAATTTCTTCAATCACCTTACCAATGGCATGTTCCTCATTGTATGCCGGGATGATAACTTTGATAATATGGTTGGAAATATTCACGGCGCAAAAATAGAGGAAAAAGAGGAAAAGGAAGTGTCGGAGTGGGGACGAAGTGGAGAATACCTGATAAAGCATAGCAATGGGAAGCTCATGAAAGGATGTATATAAAGCCCGGGCATTCAAATAAATTCTATTCCAACCCAATAGTATATTTCATTTACATATTAATAATTGTCACAAACATCACACAAGAAAATGACTTTGATCATATTCTAAACTTAAAAGCAGAGCTAGCTTGCAACAAATAATCCCAAATTGAAATATGAAAAAATCAAACATATTGGTAATCGTTGCAATGTGCCTTCTTCAAATAAACGTAATGGCACAATTTACACTGTCAGGAGAAATCAGACCAAGAGCAGAATATCGTCATGGGTGGAGGAATTTACCAGCTACCAACCAGGATCCTGCCTTTTTTATCGATCAAAGGTCTCGGTTGAATTTTGAACATATTTCTGAAAAGTTAAAAATGTACATTACGTTGCAAGATGTGAGAGTTTGGGGAAATCAAAGTCAAATGGTTACGAATGATGGTGCGTTAACTTCCTTACATGAAGCATGGGCAGAATACAAGTTTTCTGAAAATTTCAGTACCAAGATGGGAAGACAAGAAATCAACCTTGACGACCAAAGAATATTCGGCGCAGTAGCCTGGACACAACAAGCCAGAAGCCATGATGCGGCGTTGGTAAATTTTAGTAAAGGAAGCTTTAAAGCACAAATGGGCTTGGCTTATAATCAAGATACCCAACAAAGTACCACTACCTATTACACTGTAGCTAATAGTTATAAAACATTTCAATATCTATGGTTAAATTACAAAATGGAAAAATTGGGTATAAGTGCATTGTTTTTAAACAATGGTATGCAAGGAGGGGTTCCTTTTCTAAATAATGATAAAACCTATTACACTCAAACAATTGGAACAAGGGCAACCTATAAAGGAGAGGGTCTTTTTGTAAATGGTACGGTTTATTATCAAGCAGGTACTCTGGCAGACGGAAACACCAATGTTAGCGGGCTTTTATATAGTGTGGAAGCAGGTTATACTTTATCCAAAAAACACACATTCATAGCAAATTATGAATCTATATCGGGCAATGATCAAATCAATCCCGATACAAAAAACAGGGCTTTTACTCCCTATTATGGTACAAACCACAAATTCAATGGTTTAATGGATTACTTCTATGTAGGTAATCATACCAATTCTGTGGGCTTGAATGATCTGAACTTAACTTATAAAGGTATGCTAACAGAACCTCTTACACTCACAGGAACTTATCATTATTTTATGGCAGCCGGAGGCGTAGAGGATCCTACAAATCCAGGTACCGCCATGGATGCCAATTTGGGAAGTGAAATAGATATTTCTTTGAGTTATAAAGTGAGCAAGGAACTCACTATTTCAGGAGGATATTCACAAATGTTTGGTACAGATACTCTGGTAATTCTTCGTGGTGGCGACACCGGGGAAACCAGCAATTGGGCTTGGCTGATGTTTACTTTCAAACCTACATTTTTCACTACAAAAGAAGAAGAACAAAAATAATATGGTGATTAAGAGTTATTTAGTCTTTCCCTTACAAGGGCAAAAAAATGAATTGCAAAAGCAAATTGAACATTTAAAATGGTGTGAAGTGGTTGCTGCAGAAAATAAGGAATTGTTAGTAATTGTTGCGGAAACAGAAAGTGATGAAGACGAAAAAAATTTTTTGGAAGAACTCAATAATTTAAAGGGACTTCAACACTATTCTCTGGTTTCCGGGTTTAATGAAAAGTAAAATATAAATATTCAATAATGATATCGAGTACAACCCCATTCAATCGTAGGTTATTCTTAAAAAGACTAGCCGCGAGCTCCGCAATGGCAGCGGCAGCGTCCATGTTTCCAGGGATTATTTTTGCCAGTGAACAAAATAATAACCTTCCACAAGGTGATATTACATGGAAAAAAGCTCCCTGCAGGTTTTGCGGAGTAGGTTGTGGTGTTAAAATTGGTATTTCCGACGGGAAAGCCATTGCTGTAAAGGGCGACCCCGACAGTCCGGTAAACCGAGGACTTTGTTGTGTTAAAGGGTACCACTCCGTTATGTCTATGTATGGCAAAGACCGATTGAAAAAAGCAATGGTTCGAAAAAACGGCATACTTGTGGAAACTTCTATGGATGAAGCTCTAACACTGGTTGCCAATAAAATGACGGAGTCTATCAAAAATCACGGCAAAGATTCTGTGTCCATGTATGGCAGTGGTCAATGGACCATTCCCGATGGTTATGTGGCTTCTAAATTTATGAAGGGAGTGTTAGGCACAAACAATCTCGAAGCCAATGCCCGACTTTGTATGGCAAGTGCTGTTACAGGTTTTCTTACCACTTTTGGTATGGATGAGCCTATGGGTTGTTATGAAGATATAGATCATGCCGATGCCTTTGTTCTTTGGGGAAATAACATGGCAGAAATGCATCCCGTTTTGTTTTCAAGAATGCTCGACCAAAGGCTAAAGAAAAAGAATATAAAAATTATCGATTTAGCAACTCGTACTACCCGTACCAGTACTGCCTCAGATCGGTCTATTTTATTCAAACCCCAAACTGATTTGGCCATTGCCAACTCTATCTGCTATGAAATTATCAACAATGGATGGGTAGATTCAAAATTCGTAGAAAATCATTGTTCCTTCAAAAAAGGAAAAACAAACATAGGCTATGGGTTGGAAGATAAGTTTGCTTTTAATGACAAAGAAGAGGGAATTGATTTTGAGGAATACAAAGAATTTCTAAAAGATTACAAACCTTATGATATAGAAGAATTAACCGGGGTTTCTGCAAAAGATATTAAGTATCTGGCTTGGTTATATGGAAATCCAAACCAGAAGGTAGTGAGTTTTTGGTGTATGGGCATGAACCAACATACCCGTGGAACCTGGATAAACAATTTAGTATATAATATTCATCTGCTTACCGGGAAGATATCAACCCCGGGCAACAGTCCTTTTTCTTTAACAGGTCAACCAAGTGCTTGTGGAACGGTTCGCGAAGTG
>JAOUKG010000268.1 GCA_029882725.1 Cyclobacteriaceae bacterium | reverse complement strand
CCAAACTTGAGCAAGATGACCCCGATGACGATTTGCTCTTTGAAGATGATGATGTGGTTGAAACAAAACCCGAACCTGAAATTAAACCAAAAAATAAAAATCATCTGGAACTGGACATAACCATCCCGGAACCTGAAATTACAATTGAAAAAGAAGAACCCGATTTTATAGTCGAAGAAAAAAAGACAGAGGAAAAGATTGTGGGAGAAATGGAAAATTATGACCCTACTCTGGATTTAGGTTCTTACCAATACCCCCCACTTAGTTTGTTAAAGGAGTATGAAACCATCTCAGTAAATGTTACAAAAGATGAACTTGAACAAAATAAGGATAAGATCATTGAAACATTGGTCAATTTCAAAATTGGAATCTCAAGTATAAAAGCTACCATTGGTCCTACTGTAACACTTTACGAAATCGTACCCGATGCAGGTGTTAAAATCAGTAAAATCAAAAACCTGGAGGATGATATTGCACTTAGTTTATCTGCTTTAGGCATACGAATCATAGCACCAATTCCCGGAAAGGGAACAATTGGAATAGAAGTTCCGAATAAAAACAGGGAAATGGTAGGCATGAGAGCTACATTGGCTACTGAAAAATTCATGAAATCCGACAAGGAATTACCTGTTGTGTTGGGAAAAACTATTTCCAATGAAGTTTTTATGTTGGATTTAACAAAATTACCCCATCTTCTTATTGCAGGAGCTACCGGACAGGGTAAATCAGTGGGAATAAATGTATTACTTACTTCTCTTCTTTATAAGAAGCACCCGTCTCAGCTGAAATTGATCTTAGTAGATCCTAAAAAAGTAGAGTTAAGTCTCTTTAGTAAAATAGAACGTCATTTCCTGGCAATGTTGCCCGATGGAGAAGAAGCTATTATAACAGATACAAAAAAAGTAGTTAATACACTCAATTCATTATGTATTGAAATGGATAACCGATACAATTTGCTGAAAGATGCAGGTTGTAGAAACTTGAAAGAATACAATGCTAAATTTGTTAAAAGACAACTCAACCCCAATAAAGGGCATAAATTCTTACCGTATATAGTTTTAGTGATTGACGAACTTGCCGATCTGATGATGACAGCAGGCAAAGAAGTGGAAACACCTATTGCCCGATTAGCACAATTGGCCAGGGCTATCGGAATCCATCTGGTAGTGGCCACGCAGAGACCTTCCGTAAATGTTATAACCGGCATTATAAAAGCCAACTTTCCCGCTCGTCTTTCATTTAGAGTTACCTCTAAAGTAGATTCCAGAACTATTTTGGATACTGGGGGAGCGGATCAACTCATTGGTCAGGGAGATATGCTTTTATCATTGGGTTCCGACATAATCAGATTACAATGTTCTTTCGTTGATACCCCTGAAGTAGAAGCTGTTTGTAATTTTATTGGAAACCAACAGGGATATAGTTCGGCCTATATGTTACCCGAATTTATTGGAGATGACGAGGGAAGTTCACTCAAAGTAGACCTTTCAGATCGTGATGCATTATTTGATGATGCCGCCCGTTTGATTGTTATGCATCAACAAGGGTCAACTTCTCTTATACAAAGAAAACTAAAGTTGGGTTACAACCGTGCCGGCCGATTAATTGACCAATTGGAAGCCGCTGGAATTGTGGGTCCATTTGAAGGAAGCAAGGCCCGTGAAGTTTTAATCCAGGATGAATATAGTTTGGAACAATTATTGAAGGACTTAGATTCGTAAATTATTATATAATTATTTGAGAAGAAGAACAGATGAAAAATCGAGGTATTTTACTTTTATTATTTAGTATTTGGATTGGGGTAGCGCAAGCTCAATACGACCCTAAAGCATTGGTGGTGTTGGATGCAATGAGTGCTAAATACAGCAAAATTAGCAGCTATAAGGCTAAAATTAAATCTTCAATGGTAAATGAAGTAGACGGGATCAATGAAGAAATGAATGGTGAAATCACCGTAAAAAATGACATGTACCGTTTAAAAATTGAAGAACAGGAAATTTATAATGACGGAAAAACAGTATGGACTTTCCTTTCAGAAATTAATGAAGTGAACATTGATGACTATTATCCTGAAGACGATGAGATTACTCCATCTAAAATATATACCGCTTATAAAAAAGGTTATAAGTACGTATTAATTGAAGAAACCACACTAAATGGCGTTAAATGTGATGTAGTAGATCTTGTAGCTGAAAATGTGAAAAGTACTCAATTTTTCAAAATAAGAATGTTTATTTCTCAAAAAGACAGAAGTCTTATTGGTTGGACTATGTTTGAAAAGTCAGGAAGTCAATACAAATACACTATTGAGAATTTTCAGGAAAACATAAAAGTGGAAGACAGTTATTTTAAATTTAACCCGGCCAAACATCCTGGTGTCGAAATTGTGGACTTAAGATAATTTAAACGTTTATAAATGTTTAATAAAACCGGCATATCGTCGGTTTTTTTTATTTTTGTTCATTATGAATTATGAACAGCTTGTAAAACAAATTAAGTCAAAAAATTCATTGCTCTGTGTGGGCCTTGATACTGATGTTTTAAAAATACCGTCCTTTTTATTAAAAGAGAAAGATCCTGTTTTCGAATTTAATAAAAGGATTATCGATGCTACTATCGATTATGCCATAGCCTACAAACCCAATATAGCTTTTTATGAATCGGAGGGATCCAAAGGCTGGGAGAGTCTTCAAAAAACAATCGAGTATATCCCTGATGAAGTATTTACCATTGCCGATGCGAAAAGAGGGGACATTGGAAACACCTCAAGGTTATATGCACGTGCCTTTTTTGAAAATATGAATTTCGATTCAATTACTGTAGCCCCTTATATGGGTGAAGACAGTGTTACTCCCTTTCTCGACTACAAAGATAAATGGGTTATACTTCTTGCTCACACTTCAAATGTTGGAAGTTTGGACTTCCAATTTTTCGAAGATAAAAAGGGTATGAAACTCTACAATAAAGTAGTAGAAACCAGTCAAAAATGGACTAATCACGAACGTATGATGTATGTTGTGGGAGCTACTCAAGCTGCCCGCATGGCAGAAATAAGAGCTCAGGCCCCTCACCATTTTTTTCTCGTTCCAGGCATTGGAGCACAAGGAGGAGATCTGAAATCAGTTTGTGAAAAGGGGTTCAACAGTAACGGAGGATTAATTATAAACTCATCAAGAGGAATTATATATGCCTCCAATGAAAAAGACTTTGATAAAGTTGCTAAAATCAAGAGCAGGGAATTAAAAGAAGAGATTGAACTTTATCTCAATAAGCTGACTTAATGATTCAACGGTATATACCTACCGAAGAAGATTTTGTCCATTTTGTTTGGATGAACCAATACTTTAATAAAGAAAAATTGGAACATACTCATGGAGAAAGCGTTCAAATTATTCATCCCGGATATAGAAATATAGATTCAGGGCCAGATTTCAATGAATCCCGAATAAAAATCAATAATATTGAATGGAGGGGTCAGGTAGAAATTCATATCAAGTCATCTGATTGGTACCAACATAATCATCATTTCGATAAAAGCTATGACTCGGTTATTTTACATGTTGTTTGGATTCACGACCGAACAGTTAAAAGAACTGATGGATCTGAAATCCCAACAATTGAACTTGAAAACCGGGTAAACCCAAAACTCATAAATAATTTTAAGGGGTTAAACAATCTTCTTACTATTCCATGCGAAAATCAATTGCATGAAATCTCAGCAGTTATAAAACAGTCTATGATAGAATATGCAGCTGTTGAAAGAATTGAAAAGAAGATGAATGATGTTTCCAAGTTAATGATCTCTACTTTAAACAATTGGGATATTATCGCATTAAGGTTATTGTTATCAACTCTTGGCTTTAATAAAAACTCACAACCATTTCAAATTTTGGGACGCACTATTCCCTGGAATAAATGGCCAACCTTATCTCTTTTTCAGAAAGAAGCCTTGCTATTCGGACAAGCAGGATTCCTAAATAAAGTTATTGATCCCTATTCTGAAAGATTAAAAAAAGAGTATCTTTTTCTAAAATATAAATGGAACCTTAATTCACCCTTGGAATTGCATCAATGGAAATTTATGCGAATGAGACCCGCACAGTTTCCAACTGTAAGAATAGCCCAATTTTGTGCAATAACAAATAAAGAACCCTCCCTCTTTAAAACGATTATCCATTCGACTAACCTGATGGAGCTATATAAAAAATTCAAAACAAATGCTTCTGATTACTGGATACACCATTACCACTTCTTCAAATTTTCACCATCAACTGTTGGTAAAATAGGTAAACAATCTTTGGAAAAGATTGTAATCAATTTCGTTGTTCCTCTACTTTTTGGTTATTCAAATTATATTGATGATGACAAATATAAGATACAGGCCATTGGACTACTGGAAAATTTATCTGCTGAACACAATAAAATAACAAAGCAATGGAAATCACTGGGAATGGCTGCTAAAAATGGATTTGATTCCCAGGGGTTACTACAACTATATAATCATTATTGTAATAATCACTTTTGTTTGAATTGTAAAATTGGAAAGAATCTGATTATCAATCAACTCAATTAAATGAATTGGATTTATCAAATACCGGCTCTTATTATCCTACTTTTTTGGGTATGGAAACTTAATCGTTATGCTTTAACCACCACTATTTACAAATACTTTTGGCCTTCCCTGTTTTTTAAAATAATCTCCGGATTGAGTATCGGAGCTTTGTACTATTACTATTATCAGCAAGGAGATACAATAGCTTACTTTAGTGACGCTGTTTATTTACGATCTTTTGCCAGCAGTTACCCTATTGAATATTTAAAATACATATTTTTCAATGAGATTCATTCCGATTTTGGAAACTATTTGCTGTACTCAGATTTTGCTCCACGGGCAGTTTTTTTTGCAAAAATTGTGTCAATAGTTAATCTTTTATGTTTTGATAATTACTGGTTGACCTCCCTCTTTTTTTCCTTATTTTCTTTTACATCACTATTTCTTTTGTGCAACATTCTGATAAACGTCTACAAAAAGTTATACTTTCCGGCCATTGTCAGCTTATTATTTCTTCCTGGTTTTGTATTTTGG
>JAOUKG010000267.1 GCA_029882725.1 Cyclobacteriaceae bacterium | reverse complement strand
ACTTTGTGAAATCGATAACCCAAGGCCTGTTCCTCCAAATTGTCTCGTGATGCTATAATCTGCCTGTTGAAACTGCTCAAATATTTTTTCCCTGTCCTCTTCGCGTATCCCTATGCCTGTATCCTCCACAGTAATTTTTACATTAACCTGTTGTTCATCTTTGGAAACAAATTCAACACTTACCTTCACATGTCCCTTGCTGGTAAACTTAATTGCATTGCTTAACAAATTATTAATTACCTGGGAAAGTCTCATGTTATCTCCGGAAAGCACCGCAGGAATTCGGTTATCGTATCTAAATTCAAGTTTAATTCCTTTTTCTTTCGCCACCAATCTGTTAATGTCAATGATATCGTGAATTACATCAAATAGTTTGAAATCAATTTTGAAGAGTTGCAGGGTTCCCGATCCTAATTTCGCATAATCCAATACATCATTTATAATCATCAATAAATTACTCGATGATAATTTTAAAGTATCGATAAATTCCTTCTGATCAGACCTTGGATTGTTTGAATACAAAATCTGTGATATTCCATTTATTGCATTCAAAGGAGTCCTTATTTCATGAGACATATTAGAAAGGAACATATCCTTTTCTCTTGATATTTTCTCGGCCGTTTCCTTTGCTTCCCTCAATTTAATTTCGGCTTCCCTACGTTTTGAAATATCTTCGGTCAAAAATATCAATCCTCCTATTTTACCATTCTCCTTTGTCCAGGGACGTACTACCCACTTAAGCCACTGAGTACTTCCATCTGCCCGGGGAAACGAATCTTCATCCCTGCTTACTATATTTCCCTCTAATGCATAGCTATGTATGTCCTTCCACTCTTGTCCAATTTCCGGAAAAACATCATAATGACACTTACCAATGATCTCCCGTCCCTGAAGGCCGTAATCTTCCAACCATTTTTGACTAGCTGCCATGTATTTCACTTCATTATCCAACATAGCCAAAGCTACCGGGGCCGACTCCACCAGAGCCATCAATTCGTTATGCTTTTCCTTTAGGTTGTTTCTCATTTTCACCTGTTCAGAAATGTCTTTTATGAAAGCTGTAAACAACACTTCATTCCCCACATCAATTTTTCCTAATGACATATGCCCCCAAAACGGAGCCCCATCTTTTCGATTCATTAAAAGTTCCCTGCCACTTCCTATAATTTTGTTTATACCTGTCCTTAAATTATTCTCAACATAACTGTCATGCTCCGATTTATAAGGTTCAGGAATCAATATATTCACATTTTCACCAATTACCTCTTCCCTTTTATAACCAAAAATCTTTTCGGCAGAATCGTTAAAAAAATTAACCTCCTTTTTCTCATTAATCATTATAATGGCATCCACGGCAGAGTTAAATGCCTGATTAAGAATGTTTCTCTCTCTCTTTATTTCAGTTAAATCACTAAAAATTGCCACCCCTCCCACCACAACATTGGTTAGTGAATCCATAATCGGATTTCCACTCACCGCAAGAGTAACTTTTCTATTTACAGCCCGGTTGATAATATTAAATTCTTTATAGGAAGTAATTCCTTTTGTCATGGCTTTAATAATAGGCAACTCCTCTGTAGGTACGGGCAAATTTGTATCGGAGTAATGACATTGATAAAATTCCGACCATTTTTCTGGCTCAAGATTGGTTGCATCCACACCCAATAATTCTGCAGCTGACTGATTATACAACACAACTTTGCCCGTGAGATCAACGGCGAAAACGCCTTCCGACATCGATTTTAATACTGAATCGAATATTTGATTTGTGTGACGCTGTACTGATAATTCTTCTTTCGACTGTTGAGATAAAATCTTTGCACTTAGCAACTCGGACAACACCCTTCCTATCCCTTTTAATTGATTGAATTTAACCTCACCATTAAGAATTTCTTCACATACTCCCAAAGCCAGGACACCAATTGATTTTTCAAAAAGTACAATAGGAACACCTACACAAATTATTACGTCGGGGAAAAATTTAATTAAAGGGTGCTCTTGAAATTTCCTTTGATTATTAAAATCTTCAATTACAGTCAATTCACTTCCTTTTTTCACAAGATCTATGGAAGGGGAGGAAACTTTTGGTATTTTCATCCCTTCAAATCCAACTGTAGATGCAAAATACTCTGCACTGTTATCAAAAACAGAAAAATAAGCGAATTTACAATCAAAAATAGTCGATACTAAAACTAATATATCCTCAATAGACTTTTCAAATTTAGTATCTTCTAAAATAATATTCTCTACTTCTTTAAGATACCACTTACTCTCCATACTCAATAATTTCAAATAAATACAACTATAACAGGAAACGACCAATCAATCTCATTACCACTTACCCAAAAATATAATGAAACTTTTAATTAAAAATATCAATTTTTATTAATTTACACCTAATGACCTGTTTTTGATATTTTTACACGATTTTCGTTTGGAATAATCGAAACTTTCTATTTAAACTATAAATTGCAAGTGTATTTTTTAATAAACCATAAACCATAAACCAGACCAACACCATGCCTCATAAGGGAAACAATGAATTCTTGGCTTTAAGGAACTTTGATGGCATCGAAGGTATTGTACCCTGGACTTTTAGTATTTCAACCAATAAGTTTCTTTTTATTGGAGAGGAGATAAAACTACTTACCGGCTACAATGCCGAAAAATTTTTGGAATCAGATAATTTTATTGATCAAGTCATTCACCCTTTGGATCGTTTTATTTTCAATATGAAAGACGAGATAAAAGAGAATGAAATACGGTTTATTTCAAAGGATCTTTCGGTAAGTTGGGTTAAAATACTAACCAATAAAGTAAAAGACAAGGATTTTTACAGTGGCCTTTTTATAGATATCACTAAGCAAAAAACAAATGAATACGAATCCGTTCAAGAAAGGATTTGGCTGAATTTGTTATTAAAAACTGTAAATGTTGGTGTTGTTATTGAAAAAATAAATAGGGAAATTGTTCTCACCAATAATAAAGTAATTGAACTGTTTAATTTGGAAGGCACAAAAAGCAAATATCTAAACATGCCATCCTCTGTTATTTTTGAGGAAGTTCTAAAGAAACTAAAAAACCCATCAAATGCAGAAGAACTATTCCGTACAAATAAAAGAGATAATTCTGTTTCTGATGTCCTGTTAAGGTGCAATAACGGCTTGTTTATTCAAATGGACTGTCTTCCTGTTCAAAGTAAAAATACAATTAAAGGAAATATCTGGCTTTTTAGGGATGTTACTATGTATCATCATCTATTACAAAAGCAAGAGGTTACCAATAACGAGCTCAAGGTGAAAAATGATGAACTCAACCAATTTACTTCTGTAGTTTCGCATGATTTAAAAGCCCCTTTAAGGGCAATGGGAAGCATTATAAAATGGATTGAAGAGAGTGTAAGGGAAACAGTTCCTGATCCGGAATATCTTTCTGAAGAATTTAAGTTAATACACAACCGAACAAAAAAATTGGAAGGGTATATAACGGGTTTATTAAAATACAATCAAGCAGGAAATAAATCCTTTGAAAAATCAAAAGTAAGCGTAGAGCCATTGTTAAAATCAGTGGTAGATAACCTTAAATCAAAGGAAACCATCGATATAATTATTGAATCAAATGCACCCATACTGGAAACATCAGACATATTGTTACAACAGGTATTTACTAACTTGATCAGTAATGCAATAACCTATAATGACAAAGAGACAAAAGGTAAAATAAAAATAGGGTATTACTTTCAGGAAGGTATGCACCATTTTTATATTGATGACAATGGCCCCGGCATTCCTCTTAACCAAAGAGAAAAGGTATTTGAAATATTCAAAACCCTTCATATGGGAAAAAATGATTTTGACAGCAGTGGCATCGGTCTTTCTGTTGTAAAGAAGATAATTACCCAACTTGGAGGAAAAATCTGGATTGAGGACTCAGCAATGGGTGGTGCTCGTTTTGTTTTTTCAATTTCCAATTCACTTTAATAATTAAACATTATTACTAAATTTGTTGCTATGAAAAATATTCTCATAATTGACGACTCCATGTTTCAACGAAAAATGTTAACCGATGCATTAATTGAAATGGGTTATGAAGTCTCACAAGCTGAAAATGGAGCAAAAGGTATTGAAATATTTAAAGAATTGAAGCCTGATTGTGTTGTTACTGATCTATTAATGCCCGATATGTCAGGACAAGAGGTAATCAAGAAAATAAAAGAAATAACCCCCAACCAAAAAATGCTGGTAATTTCTGCAGATATTCAATTGTCCATTAAAAATGAGTGTATAGCACTTGGTATTGCAGGTTTTCTAAACAAGCCTTTTAACAAAGTAGAACTGAAAAATATACTTGAAAACCTTTTAGGATAAAAACTATGTTGTCGGAACTCGAAAAAGATTTATTAATAGAAATTATAAATATAGGAGTTGGAAAGGCATCAGCAAATTTATCCGAAATTCTAAATGCACGCATTCAATTGGAGGTTCCTTCCATTAAATTAATGGACTACCAAACTCTTCTGAAAGAATACAATAATCATAGTCAGCCCAACACCAAAGTTATGCTGAAGTTCAGCGGAACAATGACCGGTTCTACTGAAATGGTACTTAGTGAAAAAAACGCAGACAGTATTGTTGCGCATACCATGGGTATTCCTGCTACAGATCCAGGTTTTTTTGAAGCAAAACGTGAAATCATTTCGGAAATAGGAAATATTGTTCTTAATAGTGTAATAGGGAATTTATCTAATTCCATGGAAGCCACTGTTGAATATCAAGTACCACAATACCTTGAAAAATCAAATGACTTCATTGAAAATGACAAAACAATGAAAAGTGACACTATTGTGCTTTTTTGCGAGACTAAAATGGTGATAGACGACTTTTCGCTAAAATGTACAGTAAATATCTTTTTAATTGAAAATTCTTTTGCCCGCCTTGGGGTCTATCTTAGAAAAGAAATTCAAAAATATCTTTAATTAATCTCATTTACTTTTACCAGAAAAGTAATACTTCCATTAATAATCACCATTAACTTTGGAAGTTCATATCATTGGATATTCCATACTATTTATTAAATTATAGTCAGATTATGCAATAGTATTTGTATCGGAAAT
>JAOUKG010000266.1 GCA_029882725.1 Cyclobacteriaceae bacterium | reverse complement strand
ACATCGTAAGAATAAACAAATTCAGGTTTTGAATGATGCCGGCCTGGTTGAATAATTTTCAAGTTACTCACTGTATCTACTTCCAAACTGAAGTCACTATTGACAAAATTCATTAATGCGGAATTTTTATCATGGTCGCGGTGAGAAAAATAATCTTCCTTTTTCTGTATATAATTTTTCAAATCATTCCCTTTTAAATCTTCGAAAAAGGTCTTTGTTTCTACTATTTCATTTTCTGAATCTATAAAATCATATACATCCATCAATCTCTTTTGATACATATCTTTTTCAGCTCCTCTCACCGACTTTTCTACATTCACCATTACATTTCCTTCCGCTATACCTGTAATTGAAACTGTGTAATTAGTGGAAGTTAAATTTTCTTCAGAAGGAACCACAGGAATTTTACTGTCCGACATAATCCAAATGAAATTAGCAAAATCAATTTTGGTTGTATACACATCACTACCTTGCAATTCCGGGTCAATTTCATCTATAATAGTGTTCGTAGATACATTACTTATATAAAAAGGAGTTGGGGAAAGTACTTTTAACATAAAAGTCATTTCATTTTCAAGGATGATATCCTCTATTGAGGATATAAACCTGGGAACACCCACAATAATTTCTACAGGAATTTTAGCAACCCTATAATATTTAATTAATGAAGTAAGTCCGCGAATTGAACTTGGTCCACTGTAATCATTTTCATTAAGTGTATTTTTTTCAGCTCTTTTGATATAACGGTCATTTCTAAAAACATAAAAAGCTGCTCTGGCAAGGGTGTCTTTGTTTTTCTCTTTCTTATAATATTTGCTCATGTGTTTTATTACAGTCTTATCCGCATACTGATAACTTGATTGTATATAGGATTTTACAAATGTTGAAACTTCACTTTTTGAAACATTTGTTTTTATTTCACCCTGGTTTCCCTGAAAACTACCAGTAATACTTTCATTGGCTGCATATGTAGCTTTAAATTTTATATTCGGTAAAGACCTGTATTTGTAAAACCACCGCAGTCCTTCCACACTTTCGCGGTCTTCATCTT
This sequence comes from Cyclobacteriaceae bacterium, assembly GCA_029882725.1. Taxonomy (GTDB): domain Bacteria; phylum Bacteroidota; class Bacteroidia; order Cytophagales; family Cyclobacteriaceae; genus JAHEMU01. The sequence continues at coordinate 4,066 of JAOUKG010000266.1, read as the reverse complement.
CTATAACATAGCTGTTTTGATTGTATTTAATATCCTCAAGGTGTTTAATTTCAGGAGTTCCATTCATTGTTTTAATATTCACATAGCATTTTCTCATTACATCAAAAACAAACCTTTGTTTAATAATAGGATACTCATCATTAAGGACTAAAATTGCCGGATCAAAACTGAAATATTTATTTCCATACAGGTTAATAATTCGGTCTTCTACAATATAATAATCTAATATATCCCCTGGTTCCAGGTTTGGTACGGCTATTTTAAGCATGGTAATGCTTTTCCCTTTTATTTCCTGTTTTTCTATAGATCCGTCTTTTTGTGTAATTATTATTTCTTCGCCTGTGGGTTTAATGATTTTAAAACCTGCATAAAATTCAAAATTCACATTTTGAATTTGCCCATTTTTAGGAATAGTAAACTGGGATAAATTATCAAGAGCCTTTTGTCCATTTAACTTGATTCGAACATGAGAAAAACTGACGTATTTTAAACTACTGGACATTAGCACTTTGTGATAAGAGAATTTACGATCTCTTGCAATGATAATTCCGGGTTGACCCACCCATTTTTCAGGTATTTCTGTCCTGTTAAAGTCAGGATTCTGGCCACCCCAAACTTCTGCCTGAATTTCCTTTTCACGTTCATTGTCCACCAATAGTGCAGCCTCAGGAGTAAAACATAAAAGGATGCCCAAAAACAGGCCTACTACTCTAATTATTCGATTTAAGGATAATTTGATCACTATAATATTCTTTTAAAGATTTTACCGTTGTATTCCATTCTTCAAACTGATTTACAGGCAGCATTGAAGTGTTTAATTTATATTCTTTGATGTATTTTAAAGTTCTTCCCTCTATTACATAATAGAAATTAAACCTATAAAAAGGACTCTCTTTTAAAAAAGGTTTTGGGATATAAGACAAGTCATAATTGTCTGGAATTTCTAATATGGAAACAATTTTTTTGTTTACTCTAAAATGAAAATCGAGTGGTGGCATTCTGTTCTTTTCAACTTCCATGTCCGAAAAATCTTCTTCAATATCCATGTTAAGATATATTTCATTACCGAAAGAGGATATTTTATTGGAAAGGTTACAGTCATAATCCACATAAATAGGATTTTCCTTTTCAATAGTAACTTCATTGGTTACATTAAATTTATCAGGTAAAGAGTTTCCTGACACCATAGAACGCATATAAATATGTTTGCTTTTTCCATCCAAAATATCAAGAGCATACATAAATTGTTTTTTCTTTTCACCCCGGATAGTCAAAGTGCCTTTGCCCTTTAGTTCGTTGTCTAAAATTGTAAAGTTAATTTTGTTTTCTTCATCATTTTCATCTAAATCCAACAAGGGAACTTTATCTATTATATAATCACTTCCATTTTCAATAAGAATATCCCTACCCTGAATTCTTTCAGCAGGCTCATTGAAATCCCCGAATTTTTCAGTAGGGTCAAGTATATATCTTTTCCCATCATTGAATACCGTAGTGATCATGTGATTGTGAATAGCCAAAGATGGAATGGAAGTAGGATACGGAAGTTGTCTGGTGCCTATCCAGGTGAGTCTGGCATCAAATCCGGCATCCAAAAGTAAATTTTTCAATAAATTTGCCATGCCTTTACAATCTCCATATCTGTTAAAATATACTTCTTTCGATTCTTCGGGTCGAAAGGCAGCAATACCATCTTCGAAGGCTATATATCTAATATTGTCTTGTACCCAATAGTACAAGGCCCTGATTTTGTCTTCATCACTGTCAAGATCTTTAATTATTTCATTGGCAATCTCTTGCATTCCGTTTTTTTCGTAGATCAGGGACTTTACGAGTGAGTTATACCAGATGTACAAATCATCCATTGAATTCAGTAGTGTAACACTTTCGTCATCTTGCTGATATTCCTTAATTACGACTAGAATATGAGGTAAAAAATGAAGAATTCCAGGGGTGTTGTCTTCTTGAGGCAATGGTTTTAATTTACCTGTTTTATACACATATCTAGTATATTTTTTACCATTATTAACATGCTCTGTTTCACTTTTTTCAATGTCATACCCTTCAAAATTGAATTCTATCAGATCAATTTTTATCCATTCCGGAATGTCAAAAATGATTTCTCTTTCTTCAACAGCCTGTCTTTCATGAAAGATCACTTTTGTGAGATATTTCGGGTCTAAAAAAACTTTTTTGCTTTTAAAAAATGCCTGCGACCCTATTTTTGATAAAGGAAAACTATATCCACAAAGTTGCGCATCTGAATAAAAAATATCACCTGAAGAAACGTGGCCGCAATATTTCTCGTGTACAATCTTTTTACCTTTTTCATTTTTTATTTCGTAAGAAGAAATTTCAGAATTTTGATTGTAAAATAAGGCCTTGACTCCCTTTACAGAGTGACCCAAAGAGATGAAATTTATACTTTCCTCTTCTATTGCTTCTACTGTTTTTCTTGCGGAATTATATTCAAATGAATAGCTTGATTTATTGAACAATTGGGCAATATCCTCGTCCTTAAATTCTTTTTTTAAACTAATTGCCTTATTTCGGAAAACGTCTTGAATTTCCTGACCTAAAGAAAGAAATGGGGATAAAATAAGTATAGAATAAAGTGCTATTTTACTATTTAGTCCCTTGTTAAAAAGAAATAATTTCATTTAACAATGATATAAATTATTTCTATATAATTCTAATAGTTTTATTTAGAGGAAAAAAAGTGTTTACAACAGAACTTCGGTCATTGATTGCTTTCTAACTGTTCCTGACAACACCAATAAAAACTATTTTTTCATAACAACCTTGTTTTTAAGCACTAAAGAGTTTTTTATTTATCATTTCTTAGTTGTGTGTGAAGATTATTAATGGTTTTGTCTAATCCTTTATTCAAACGTTTTTCATAAGGTTCCATATGATCATATTCCTCCCTTAATTCTTCCAATTTACTCAATGCCTCACTTTTTTTTCCCGTTTTGTGTAAAAATTTGGCATATTCCATACGTTGAGGATAATTCGAAAATTGAGAATCCATTTCTTCAAATATTTTTTCTGCTAAGTCAGACTGATTAGTTTTAAAGAGTGACAACGCATAACATATTTTTATTTCTGACTTCAAGAAGTCTTTATTGCTTTTTACCAAGTCCCCATAATATATAGCTCTTCCATAATCCTCAATTAGATAATTACTCTTAACCAACTTTATCATAGTAGCAGAATCATTTTTATTAAAACCATCTAAGCAAGATTCATAAAGATCAATAGCTTCATGGTAACGTCCTATTTCTATATATTTGTCTGCCAGATTTGTTTTGTTTTGAATGGTAGCAGAAAATTTAACTGTTTGCTCAAGCTTTTCAGTCTTATAGTTTGTATTTACTACTTCTTTTATTCCTTCCGAAACTTTTGTTAGACTTTGTCTACTATAAAAATGATGGTATAGATAAAAAACACTTCCTAAAAATGGTAGAAAAATAATAAGCCAATACCATTTTTGTTCTACATTCTTAGAATATGCATGGTATAAGCAAAGTGCCTGAATAATCATTAAAAAAGGAAACATACTGAACATGGTCTAACTCATTTTTTATAATTCACAATTCACTAAAGTCTCCAAAAGTAATAAATATATTTTTTTAAGCTGATTTTTGTTAATTGGTTAACTTCTGTAATTACCCAATTGTATTAATCATAAATAGGCATAATAGTTATATGATTATATATGGAAGTAAACCATACACCCGAAATTGATGAGGTAAAGATTTGTAACTGGCTTGAAAAAGTTTTACTAAAATAATGTAGTTATTCCGACCAAATCTCTTCCCTTTTGAAATTCCTTGATAATTTATTCATTTCAGGGTTTTTCACGAACATAGTTACTTTCTGGTGCTTTGAATCACGGAGATACTAGGTATGCCAGCCAAAGACTTGTCACCTTCAAGGTGAGAGTTGCACGGAATGGGCACGGAATTTCACGGAGAGGTTTATTTCATTTGAAAAGTGTACCAGTATTTCATTTTAAATATGAAGATCTGGTAATAAATCATTAACTATGTTTATAAATGATTTT
>JAOUKG010000265.1 GCA_029882725.1 Cyclobacteriaceae bacterium | reverse complement strand
TATTCGTCCTGGCACTACTATAGCTATATATTGGTCGGAGGCAGTAATATTGAACAATAAACAAGTGGTGGCTGTTGAAAAAATCAAACTACCAGTGGTTTTGGCAAGTTTTATTATATACTGAGCTATTACAGATAGCATGCCAGCCATTTCCATTACACCTCCAAATATCATGGCGCATAAAATCAGCCAAATAGTACTAAGCATGCCTTCCATGCCTTTGGCTGTTAACAATTTATCCACGCCGGCATTGCCAGTAATTATTTCTAATTTTGTAAACATGGAAGTCAAAATAGCTGTATAACTTCCTTTTAAGTCGTAGCTTCCTCCTATATCTTCTATAATTCCAGGTTGGAAAATTAGAGCAAAAACACCCCCTAACAATGTCCCTATAAAAATAGCCGGTAAGGCAGGCATTTTTTTAACAATAAAAATTATCACCGCAGCTGGTACCAGAAAAAGCCAGGGGGTGATAGTAAATTTCGAACTGATTAGTGCTTGTGTTACTCCAATAGATTCCAAATCCCCGGCTTTTTCTAATGTGAATCCCCAGATGAAGAATATAATTAAAGTAATTATAAAGGACGGTGCAGTTGTATAAACCATGTACCTTATATGTGTAAATAAGTCTGTTCCTGCCATGGCGGGGGCCAAATTTGTGGTATCCGACAAAGGTGACATTTTATCTCCAAAATAGGCTCCCGAAATAACTGCTCCTGCAATTAATCCATCAGGAATTTCCATGGCTCTGCCTATTCCAATCATGGCTACGCCTATCGTAGCTGTTGTCGACCATGAGCTTCCTGTAGCCAGAGAAACAATAGCACTCACCAAACACGCTGCTATTAAAAATAAGGACGGGCTAATTAAATCAAGTCCATAATAAATCATAGCAGGAACAATGCCCCCCAACATCCAGGTCCCTGCCAAAGACCCAATCATTAAAAGAATAAGTATCGCAGACATAGCCGAGCTAATACTCTTTACCATCCCTTCAACAACATCATCCCAATTAAACCCTAATCTCAAGGCCATTACAGCTGCAATTGAAGCTGCAAATAAGAGTGCTATCTGATTAGGGCCGTAGGAAGCACTATCTCCAAAAATGTACACATTTAAAGCCAGAAGGCCTATCAAAAACAGAATAGGCACAATGGATTCAAATGTAGATGGTAACTTTTTTACTTCTTTCATAGGGGTGGATAAAGTCTCAAATATACCTAAATAATTTTTTCAGACCTTTTATATATCACATTTCTGTCCGATAAATGCTTAAGTATAAACTCAAAATTATCATCTGTAAGTCCAATATACTCAGGAGGTATGACTCCTTTTTGGTTGTATTTTTTGTCCATAATTAATCTTGCAGCAGCTGTACAAGTATATCCCGTCGTTCTTGCCATGGAAGAAATTCCTTTTATTTCGTCAAATTCATCATAAAGATAATACTCCACCTCTTTCTTTTTATCTCCATCTATACCTTTCATTTGAATTTTCATTACAGTAAACTCCTTTTCTCCGGGTTTTAAAGTCCATTTTGGGAAAAGTAAAGCTGCCGTAAGGTCAATAGGCCTTATTGTATTGTTCCCAATCTTTACTGGCTCTTCCGAAAAATATCCTGTTTCTCTTAATACTTTCAAATGTTGAGTAGTTCCTGGGTACCTCAATGTTTTTTCAATGAGAGTAGGTATATGTTCCATGGTTTTTAATAAACTTCTTAATCCATCTGAGTTCCAGGATTCCAAGGTTCCTATTCCTTCGTATTCATCCAATACAATATCAGATAACGCTTCTCTCACAACCATTTGGTTGTTTATTTTTAAACGGGCCGGACGAGTATACTCCTCAATGACATCTCGTGGAGAAAAAACAGCTTTATATTCATAAGGCCATTCACGTACTTTAGGCAGGCCACCCACTTCGCAGTAATAGTCATAAATTTTCATTTTCTGGTCATAGTGACCCAGGATAACATTTCCCATTCCCGGAGCAACTCCACAGTCAACAATAGCAGTAACATTATGTTTTTTTGCTAATTCATCCAATAAAAATGCGTCTTCTGGAAAAAAACTTATATCAACTACGTCAGTGCCTGTTTCAATTATTGATTTAACAGTATTAAATCCTAAAAACCCTGGTACTGCACCAATGAAAATGTCGGTTTTTAGAGCCAACTCTTTTATTAATTCAGGGTTACTTACATCTCCCTTTAGTGTCTTGATATTAAAGGATTTAAGGCTTTCTAAGGCTGTTTCGTTTAAATCAACCGCTATTACCTCAGTATATTCAGATAAATCCTTAGCGATAGCACTCCCTACAAGTCCACACCCTAATACCGTTACATTTGATTTTTTCATTTATATCTATTTTAATTTCTAATGTTCAAATAATAAACCGTAAATTGAGGTTTTTGAAATTGATTTTAAAAGAAAACAGTGAGAAATTGCAAAATATATTACACGTCTGGTTACATGGATTTTATAATTATAATATAAAATCCCTTATATTTATGCTGTAATTTTAATATTCAAGAGATGAGAATTTTATTTTTAGCGTTATTTTACGTCGGATTGGCAGTCTCTACTTTTGCTCAGCAAGACGCACAATTCTCCTATTACATGTTTAATTCATTGTATTATAACCCGGCATTTGCTGGGGCTGAGAATGTAACAAAAATATCCTTGCTTCACAGAAGTCAATGGGCATTTTATCAGTCAGATTTTAATGATGGATCGGCTCCTATGTCTCAAGTATTCAGCCTTTCATCTCCAATCTTTAAAATAAGAGGTGGATTTGGAGGTCATATAGTACACGATCAACTAGGGGCACAAAACAATTTAGAAGTGCAAGGCTCTTTTGCTTACCACCTTGGAATTAAGCAATCAAAAATATCAATTGGGGTGAGGGCAGGTTTTTTCTCGCAATCATTGGATTGGGATATGTATAGATATATTGATCCCAACGATGAAGTTCTTGCGGGTCAAACAGGAAGGGAATCCCAGGTAAGACCTGATATGGCAGCCGGGATCTTCTTTTTAAATGAAAAATATTACGCGGGGGTAAGTTTTAATCATTTGTTGAGATCAACATTTGATTTTGGTATTGCAGAATTAAGGAATTCATTAACCAACCATATGTATATTACTGCTGGTCACTATTATAATATAAGCAATGCCGCAAGGTTGCACTCATCGGCATTGCTACAAACTGATTTTAATCAGTACAATGTTACATTAGGGTTAATAATGACAGTGATGGATAGAAATCTGGAAAAGATGTGGATAGGTACTACGTTAAGGCAATCTGAAGATGTAGGATTATTGTTGGGATACCATTTTTTAAAGGATAAATCTTTGAGGGCTGGATATTCATTTGGGTATGTGATCAAGGATCAAAACGCCAAAAAACCTACTTCACATGAGTTTATGCTGATATATGAGTTGCCTGCTGTGGGTACTCCAGATAAGAAGCAACAACAAACGCCAAGATTTCGTCACTAAAAGAAAACTAACGATTTATTTGGCATTTTGTGACGAATATATTCACTTTGCAGTAGGTAATATTGTTGTGTCGTAACATTTTTTTTAATTTGTTGTTCGGAATTTTTTATTTGAGTTGAAGTTTTTTATATCTTTCAGTAAATTTTGGATTAATAACTCATTGAATAGAAACCGAAAGTTTATAGTTTAATAGAAGATAATATTTAATAATTATGTGTATAAAGTTCAATATTGGTAAACTAATCCTGTTTTTGGGCATATTGGCCACTGCCGGTCTTTCGAGTTGTAGTCTGTTGGGGATCGGAGGAGGAGGAGCCGGAGGCGGTGATGCCGGGCAGGTTCGTGATGGAATCCCAGGTAGGGAAGGTTGGGCCATGGTAAATCCCTATGGTATGGTGCCAGTGCCTGCCGGAACCTTTCATATGGGACAAACTGATGAGGATCCTGCTTCGACACAAATTAATTTTAACAAGCAGGTAACTATTGGTCAATTTTTTATCGATGACTCAGAAATAACCAATAATGAATATCGTCAATATATTTATTATATGAGAGATAAGTTGTCAGCTTCCATGGGACCTTTACCCTACGATCAACAATTAAGGGACTTTGTGGACCAGAAAATTGATACTACCACTTGGGGACTTTACCCAGATACTACAGTATTTGTAAGAGACTTTGCCCATCATATGGGAGATCCACTTCAGGATTATTATTTCTGGCATCCAGGTTACGATGATTATCCAGTAGTAGGTGTTTCATGGGTACAAGCAACTATGTTTAGTGATTGGAGAACCCTATATTGGAATGAATTTAGAAAATACAATGCAGAGCCTGTTATGCCTGCTTTTAGATTACCTTCTGAAGCAGAATGGGAATATGCAGCACGTGGTGGACGGGATATGGCTAAATACCCTTGGGGAGGACCTTATATAAGAAATAGTTTGGGTTGTATGCTGGCTAATTTTAAGCCAGGAAGAGGTAACTTTTATGATGATGGATATGCATATACAGCCCCAATCAGATCGTTTTTCCCTAATGATTATGGAATATACGATATGGCAGGAAATGTTGCAGAATGGTGTTTAGATGAATTTAATCCAGCTTCAGTACCTACAGTTTGGGATCTTAACCCACAATATATTGTGGATGCTGCAAATCCTAAACATGTGAAGTTTGATCCATCATATGTATCAATGAAAGTAATTAGGGGTGGTAGCTGGAAAGATATCGCATACTACCTTCAAACAGGAACAAGAACCTACGAATATAGGGATACAGCTAAGGCATTTATAGGATTTAGAAATGCAATGGTACATCTTGGTAGGTCATCAGGATTTGAATTTTAAAAATTATTTATATCTTTAAAAAAGTTTTAACCTAGTCAATAACTAAAATAACCAAATAATGAGCAAGAAAAAAGGCGGATTTGCTGAACTATTATTTACGTCCATCATGCCTAAGGTATATGGTATAGGAGCAGCAGTTGTAATTGTAGGAGCGATGTTTAAGATCCTTCACCTTCCTGGTGCAGCTGAAATGCTGGGAATAGGTCTTTCAACAGAAGCTGTAATTTTCTTTTTAAGTGCGTTTGAACCAAAACACGAAGAAATCGATTG
>JAOUKG010000264.1 GCA_029882725.1 Cyclobacteriaceae bacterium | reverse complement strand
GAAAAATCACCCGGAGTTAATGTTGATAGACAAAATGGAGGTTTGTCACTTATGGGAAAATCAGGGGTAAGGGTAATGATTAATGGCAAGATAAGTAGAGTGCCAATGGCTACTGTTGTGCAAATGTTGGAGGGTATGAGCTCAGATAATATTGAAAAGATTGAACTTATTACTACTCCGCCAGCAAAGTACGATGCCGAGGGGGATGCCGGACTGATTAACATAGTAATGATTGAGCGTAACGATTTAGGAACAAATGGTTCTTATACCTTTAATGGGGCGTTTGGCTTATTGCCAAAAGGAGGAGGAAGCGTAAACTTCAACCATAGAAACAAAGCCGTGAATATTTTTGGTGATGTCAATGTTAACTATATTAACCGGCATCAAAATTTTTATTCTGATTTTATTTATTATGACCCCGTCAACTTAAATAATATTGAAAGTAATGATATAAACCTAAGGATCGAATCTTACTTATACAACAGGGTAAATTTGGGTACGGATTGGTTTATAAATGACAGAACAATTTTAGGGGTTGTGTTTTCTGCTTTTGATGACCCGAGAGGGTATGTTTCCGATAATTCAAATCGGATTTATGTGGATGACCAATTAAATGCAACAACGGCGAATGATATGAAGGAAATTAATCATTGGCAAAATTTAATGGGGAATATTAACTTTCAACATACATTTAAAAATGGCGGTACAATTAATTTGGATGGAGATTATCTCTATTATTGGGATAACCAAAATATAGATTATGATTTTACGCTAACCTCTACTTCTCCATATAGTCGTGAAGCAGTAGATACCAGACTACAAAAGCATACTCCTATAGAGATGAGAGTTTATAAATTGGATTTTACGAAAAAAATAAAAAAAGGATTAAATTTCGAGTCGGGGATTAAAAGTAGCCTTTCAGGACTTACTAATAATGTATTGGCAGAACGGAAACCTGCTGAACAATGGATGCAGGATGATGAGTTTACAAGTAAGTATTTTTTAGACGAAAATATCCACGCTGCTTATAGTTCCTTTGATTATCAACTTTCAAAAAAGAGAAGTGTAAAAGGAGGGGTACGATGGGAGTACACGAATACTGAATTGGGTGAAATTGGTTCAGGTTCCTTACTGGTTGACAGGAAGTATCATAACTTTTTTCCCAGCCTTTATTTCTCTCAGGAACTGGGCGAACAGAGCAATATTAATGTTTCTTATGCCAGAAGAATTACCAGACCAAGTTATAATGAACTTGCCCCATTTGTATATTTCACAGGGCCAAATTCCTTTTGGTCAGGTAATGTGAATCTGCAGCCAACTATTTCAAACCTTTTTAAGGTAGGATTTAATTATAAGTCGTATTTAGTCACACTTAGCTATAGTTTAGATGAAAATGCCATAGGTTCCTTTTCTCCACATTTAACAGCAAGCAATAAATTAGTGTCTTTTGCAGAGAATTTCCCAAAACAAACAGTATGGTCGGCTTCCCTCTCTCTACCTTTTTCTGTTACCTCATGGTGGGAAATGCAAAATACAATCAATGGAAACTTTACTGAAATCTATATGGATTATACAGGGGTTGAAGAATTAAGGGAGTATTGGAGTTATAATGTTGTGTCAAATCAAAATTTTATTTTACCTAAGAATTTTAGTTTTCAAGTGTCAGGCTTTTATTACTCTTCTGCAGGGTATGGGTTGTGGAAGATGAATCCTTTTGGTACTTTAAATATTGGTATTCATAAAAAGCTAGGTGAAAACACAGATTTAAAACTAATTTATAATGATATTTTGTGGACGAGCAAGTATACTTATTCTGCCTCAGTACCAAATATAAATCTCATATCATCAATTGATAAATTTGAGATGGAGACAAGGGTAGTTAGGTTATCTTTTACTCATCGTTTTGGGAACAATAAGCTTAAAGCATCAAGAAATAGAAAAACAGGGTCAACCGAAGAGCAACAACGAGTAAATTAAATTGGTGATTATCAATTATTCATCATCAATTAAACTTTGTTAACACCGAATACCCTTTCGATTTCCCTTTACTATTGTATGTTTCAGAACGTACCTGGCCTACGTCTTTGGAATACCACTCCACAACATGTAATGTAACTGGAAATGGGATCCTTACAGTTACATCGTACGACATTTTTACAGCATCAAATGTACCCGCCGGGGTGGTTATTTTTTCAATGGATTCTACCAAACGATTAACAAAGTTATATTTAAAATTTAGCAAGGCTTCTCCCGTTTCCGCATTCGGGGCTATTTTTAATATGATTAGTTTATCTTCTAGTTTTTGTCCGGCAGAGGGATTGGCAGGAATATCCAGAAAATCGCCATCTAATTCCATGAACGACCCGCCAGAATTTTGTAAACCTGTGAACATATTGATTTGAAAAACACCTTTCATGCAACCTGCTGTATAATCAACCACGATAGTATCCTGATTGTTGTTGCTGTACTGGGAAACCTGTGCATGAATAGTGACATCAGAACCGTCTACATCTTTGTTGAGTATTTCATTTAATGAAACCGACTCAACTTTGTCTTTTGGTGAATAATTTGTTATCTCAAAAATAGTGCCTTCCTCTTGTGGGAAATACATAATACAATCTTGTGCAAATACTATAGATGAAACTAACAATAGGAAAATGGAGAGGGAGAACTCTTTCATGATAATTGCTTTAAATGAATAGAATTGCTGTATTTATTATGAACTAATTTACTAATCCAAATAGTTAAAAGCTATTTTTTATTAATGATTTTTTGAAGTTATGTTTAATAAGTTGATCATATAATTTTATTTATTAATAACTTAACAGTTACAAAAAAGCAACACGAAATGGCTCTTTATCAATCCAATAATCATAGATTAATAGTTGTTTTGTTTATTGTCTTTTCCTTAAATAGCTATTCACAGGACAGTACAAAAACGAAAAGCATAGTTCAGAATCAGGGGAGTCAATCAGAAAAAAAAGAGGAAGCCGAATCGGCTATAAATTTTTCAGGGTATTTGGATGTGTATTATGGTTATGATTTTGGCCTTCCGGATAATGAGAGGCAGGTATTTCTTTTTAATCACAACCGTCATAATCAATTCAATATCAATTTGGCCCTGATTAAAATGGAATTAAAGAATCCAAAATACAGAGCTAATCTTGCTCTGCAAGCGGGAACTTATGCGGTTGATAATTATGCTGCAGAATACCCGGCTATGCGTTCTATTAATGAGGCCAACGTTGGGATTTCATTAAATAATGAGAATAATTTATGGTTGGATGTAGGGATTTTTCCTTCCAATCTAGGGTTTGAAAGTTACATCTCTATGGATAACTGGACGCTGACCCGGTCGTTGGTAGCAGAATGTTCTCCCTATTTTTTATCAGGGGCCAAAGTTACCTATACTCCTAATGAAAGTTTGGAAATTGTAGGTTTGGTTAGTAATGGTTGGCAAAGGATAAGACGTGTGCAGGGAAATAGTTTGCTTTCTTTTGGAACCCAGGTAACTTATCATTTAAACGAAAAAATCATGGTAAATTGGAGTACTTTTCTGGGTACAGAAGATCCCGATAATAATAGAAGAATTAGGGTTTTCCATGATTTTTATGGTACTGTAGTATTATCTGAAAAAATTTCGTTTTTAGGTGGAATTGATTTTGGAAGTCAACAGGAGACACCCGGAGCCTCTGTTTATGAAGGTTGGGTTGGTCTTACGGGGATTTTAAAATACAAAATAGATGAAAATTGGAGTGTAGCGGGGCGGATGGAGTATTATCAAGATGAAAATGAAGTGATTGTTTCCATCAATAATCCGGGTGGATTTGTTACCAATGGGGTGTCTGCCAATATTGATTACCTACCCTCGCAAAATATAGGCTGCCGTTTGGAAGGAAGGTTATTTTCATCCAAATACGATTTATTTATGCAGAACGGAAATCCTGTGAATTCCAATTTCTTTTTTATGGCTTCTATGGCAATTAAAATTAACAATTAGACCTATTTTTGAGTTATATTAAAAACATTTGTAATCATATCAATTAAAAAACTAAATAAAAATGAAAAGGACAGCAAAAGCCGTATGGAAAGGCACAGGATTGGAAGGAAAAGGTAGTCTTACCACGCAAAGCGGAGCATTTGATAGTCAACCTTATTCCACCAAACTCAGATTTGAAAATGAAGACGGAAAATTAGGTACCAATCCGGAGGAACTGATTGCGGCTGCGCACGCCGGATGTTTTGCAATGGCACTGAGTTTTCAGTTGGTAGGAGCAGGTTTTACTGCCGATGAACTCAATGTAGATGCGGTGTTGGTAATTGAGAAAAAAGAAGCAGGATTCGAAATTACAGGCACTACACTGAATTTGGAAGGTAAAGTACCGGGTATTTCGGAAGATAAATTTCTTGAGTTAGCCAATAATGCCAAGGTGGGTTGCCCGGTGTCAAAAGCTTTGAAGGCTATAGATATTCAATTGAATGCAAAGCTTGTAAGCTAGTATTTGTTAAACGGTTTTAGAAGAGTAATTTATCATAGAAATCGGACGGGTGAACTTTCTGGTTTATATTGATTAAGTATTACTGTAAAACGTATATCACCTGGAGAAAAAACATCCCGTCCTGTTAGGGGCGGGATGAAGGTAATTCGTTGTGGCTACAAAACTATAATCCCTACTTCGGGGGAATATTCAATTTGTTTTCCAGGCATTTGTAATTCTACAACTTTCAAATATTCTTTCTTTTTATAAATAATTTTCATTTTCAGCAAGGACTAATTACTATTTCAACTCCCCACATGTTTTTCTGTATCAGAAGGAAAATATGTGGGGATTATTCTTTTTTCTAACTGACACTTCAAAAAAGAGTTTTGCGTAATATCCCAATTTGATTTTTATAGCGAGTGATTATGAGTTTTCGTTGTTATAATGTAAATAAAAAACACAAATTAATATTGTTTTATTGAATTTTTGGTTTAAATTTAATTATGTTAAAGTGTATTATGTTAAACCAAACTTAAATTAACCATGAAGAGAGTATTTAATTTCTTGTTTTCCAGGTATTATTTACCTGTTTTATTTGCCTTGTTGTTTGCTTGTCAGCCTGATGAGGTAGGAGTTCGCGATAATATTATGT
>JAOUKG010000263.1 GCA_029882725.1 Cyclobacteriaceae bacterium | reverse complement strand
CAAGAAAAAGTGTTGGCTACCTAGGTGCCGATATCACTGTAGAAAATGGTGCTTTCAGAATCAAAAAAATTATTCAGGGAGCACCATGGGATGTTGAAGTTAAATCTCCTCTTCTCAAGCCGGGAGTTAACATAAATGAAGGAGATTATATTTTGGAAATTAATGGTCAGAAAACCGATATTTCTCAATCTATTTATGCGTCATTACAAGGATTGGCCGGAGAAACAATCCAACTTACCGTAAACAGTACTCCATCCATGACCAACGCCAAAAAGGTATTGGTGAAGCCGTTAAGTTCAGAATTACGACTTCGTAACTTGGCCTGGATAAATGATTTTAGAAAAAGAGTTGATGCAGAAACAGGAGGTAAAATAGGATATATATTTGTTCCCAGTACAGGTAGAGATGGACAGAATGAGCTTTTCCGTCAGTTCTATGGCCAAATGAACAAACAAGGATTTATCATCGACGAAAGATTCAATAATGGGGGACAAATACCCGATCGTTTTGTTGAACTTCTGGATCGTGACCCGTTGGCATTTTGGGCCGTTCGCGACGGACAAGATTGGGCATGGCCGCCGGCTGGTAATTTTGGACCGAAGGTAATGTTAATCAATGGTTTTGCCGGTTCCGGGGGGGATGCTTTTCCCGATTACTTTAGAAAAAGAGGGGTAGGGCCCTTAATTGGAACCCGCACCTGGGGTGGGTTAATTGGAATTTCGGGAGCCCCGGAATTGATTGATGGAGGAGGAATTACAGTTCCAACATTCAGAATGTATGATCCCGATGGTACCTGGTTTAAGGAAGGACACGGGGTTGATCCTGATATCGAGGTGGTAGAAGATTTTGAAAGTCTGGCCAAAGGTATTGATGCCCAGTTGGAAGCTGCTATCAAAGAGGTGATAAGACTTTTGAATGGTTCAGAAAAGTTCAATGTTCCAAACAGACCTACGTATGAAAAGCGTAATTAATAAAATTTTTACATGGGGTTTATTGATAATTGGATTTATGCAATTTACTCCGGGTTACGGGCAACTTAATGCGCGGCTTATGCGGCATATGGATGTATCGGAGACTCAGGCTGTTTTCGTTTATGGAGGAGATATTTGGATAATGCCCAAGGAAGGGGGAATGGCTATACAATTGACACATTCTCCCGGAGAGGAATATGCACCACGTTTTTCACCCGACGGAAAACAGATTGCTTATTCAGCTTTCTACAATGGCAATTCCGATATTTATTTAATACCGGTACAAGGTGGAATTCCCAAAAGACTTACCTATCAGTCTCTGCCTGATAATGTGGTTGATTGGCATCCGGATGGGAAAAGAATACTGTTTACTTCCAGAAAAGAATTGGGTCAACGTTCTGGCAATCAGTTTTATTTGGTAAGTACAGAGGGAGGACTTCCCGAAAAACTTCCGATTCCTTATGGGGAATTGGGAAGTTTTTCCCCCGATGGCAAACAACTCGCTTATGTAATGCGAATCACTGAAAACTATCCCTTTAAAAGGTACAGAGGAGGTTTAGCTACCGATATTATAGTTTTTGATCTTACTACAAATTCGGCAAAACGCATTACACAAAATAATGCAACCGATGGCAAACCGGTTTGGGTTGGAAATAGTATCTATTTCCTGTCAGATCAGGATGATGCCATGAGGAGAAATATATGGAAGTATGATACACAAAATGGGCAAACTACTCAGCTAACAAATTTTAAAGATTTCGACATAATGTATATGTCGGCCGGTCCTTCAGATTTAATTTTCGAACTAGCCGGAGAGCCATATCTGTTGGATCTGAAAGATGAAACATACAAAAAGATAAATGCAGAAGTTATTAGTGACTTATCAACAGAAATGCCCCGAAGTACCTCCGTTGGAAAGTATATTTCAGATTTATCGGCAAGTCCCGGAGGAAAGCGGATTGCAATTGAAGCTCGGGGAGAGATTTTCAATGTCCCTGTGAAAGACGGTTACGTGCAAAACCTCACCCTCTCAAGCGGTAATTTTGACCGGGCTCCTTCCTGGTCGCCTGATGGTAAATGGATTGCCTGGTGGAGTGACAAAACAGGTGAAAATGAAATTTGGATCAAGTCGGCTTCTGAATCGGGTTCGCCAAGAAAACTAACCAATAGGGCAGGCGGATTTGGGTACAGTTTGTATTGGTCTCCTGACAGTAAAAATATTGCTTTTGTAGATGAAAAGAATGATATAATTCTTTTAGATATAACTTCTGCCACGGAAACTAAAGTTGATAATTTGGTTTGGAATTTAAGTCATCCCGGCCGACTTAACTTCTCTCTTGCTTGGTCTCCCGATAGCCATTGGCTTACCTATTCTGTTGGTCAGAAAAATGCAAACAATGCCATTTTTCTGTATGAAGTCGCCTCAAAAAAAGCAACCAAAGTAACTAGTGGTTATTATCAGGATCAAAATCCTGTTTTCAGTAAAGATGGGAAATACTTGTTTTATCTGACAGATAGAAATATGCAGGCAGCGTATAGTAATTTGGATAATACTTGGGTATATCCCAATACAACTCAAGTAGCCTCAGTCCCTTTAAAAAGGGAATACCCTTCCTTACTAAAAGCCAAAAATGACGAAGTTTCATTGGAAAAAAAGGAAGCTAAAGATGATCTGCCGGCTAAAATAAAGGTAACAATTGATTTAAATCAATTTGAATCACGAATGGCCTTATTGCCCATAGAACCGGGAAATATTGTTGATTTGTTTCCTTTTGAGGGAAAAATTGCATTTCAGAAAGCGCCCAATACGGGTTCAAGTGATAAAAATGTAGGTTTATATTTTTATGATATTGAAAAAAGAGAAACAAAATCAATTTTAGCGAATGCGCGTTGGGCAAAAATCACTGCCGATGGGGAAGCTATTTTGGTAAAGAACGGGTCGGTAATTGGTATTGTAAAACCCGAACCTGATCAAAAAATAGATAAGCCAGTATCAACTGCAAAATTGGATATGGAATTGATTCCACGTGAAGAGTGGAGACAACTTTTTGCGGATGCATGGAGGAGACATCGGGATTTTTTCTATGATCCAAATATGCATGGACTTGATTGGCTTGAAGTTAGAAAACGATATGAACCTTTGATAGAGCAAGCAAGAAACCGATGGGATGTAACTTTTATAATTTCCGAAATGAACGCTGAATTGAGTGCGGGGCATACATATACCATGGGTGGAGATACGGAGGAGGTGGCCAGTATCCCTACGGGTTATCTTGGAATTGATTGGGGACTAAAAAACGGCAAATTTTTCATTAAAAAAATAGTGATGCCAGCTCCGTGGGATTTTGAAGTGCGCTCACCTTTAGATCAACCCGGAATTGATGTTTCAGAAGGAGATTATATACTAGCCGTAAACGGTAAGGGGCTTGATCCAAATAAAGATCCCTATGCAGGCCTGGAAGGGCTTTCAAATAAAGTGGTATCCTTGAAAATAAGCAAAACCGGAAATCTGGTGGATGCAAAGGAATTCCTTATCAAAACTCTTTCTCCTTATGAAGAGTATCAATTGCGCCAACTAGAGTGGATTGAACAAAACCGACAAATGGTAGATAAGCTATCGGGGGGAAAATTGGGTTATATATATATGTCTAATACTTCTGGTCGTGGTCAACTAGAACTCGTAAGGCATTTTTATGGTCAATTAGATAAACAAGGATTTATAATTGATGAAAGATATAATGGGGGTGGTCAATTGGCCGACCGTTTTCTGGAATTATTGCAACGTCCTGTTACCTACAATTTACATTGGCGTCACGGACGGGATCACACCAATCCCATAAAAACAAATACAGGACCTATGGGTATGCTCATTAATGGTTCAGCAGGTTCAGGCGGTGATGGATTGCCATGGGCGTTTCAGGAATTAAAAGCGGGGCCTATTGTGGGTGAGAGAACTTTGGGAATTCTTGTGGGGCCAGCTACTGGTCATACTTTAATAGATGGGGGTAGAATTACTGTTCCTGGTGCACGTTTGTATGATAATGATGGTCATTGGTTCTGGGAAGGTTATGGTGTTAGTCCGGATTTTGAAGTATGGGATGACCCTTCTCAATTTGCAATTGGCCGTGATCCTCAGATGGAAAAAGTAGTAATAGAAGTCTTAAAATTGTTAAAAGATGAGACCTATAAGATGACACCGGCTCCTGCTTTGGAAGATCGGACATCAAATGGGTTTAAGAAGTAAATCAGGATTAAACCTGGAATATTCATAACGAATCCTCATGAATAATTCGGATTTTAATCGAAGTTTATGACCCCCGTACGGGGGTCATAAACAAAGTTGAAAGACCAAAACTTTGTTCATGCGTATGACTTGTTTAACTCGGTTTCAAACCCTTGAAAATACAGATTGAGAATGAGATAGAGAATGGGAACTGAGATTTTCTAGGAGATTGAGATTATGATTGAGAATGAGATTAAAGAGTTGAAATGGATAGGAGAAAGTTCAATTTTATTGAAGGAAATCGAGCAATATCAGCCAATTCGAACGACCCCGGAGGTCCTATATTTGTAGCGACCTATCACATTATATCCACGACCCCAGCGGGGTCGCATATTTATAGATAATCTAGCATTCTATATGAACGACCCCAGGTGGGTCGAACTCCCCGGTATCTGGCAAACAAACAATCGTTGTGCTTGAATATCTTTGTGGCAAATTGTCTGTATGGAGATTTACAGGATGGGATGGGCAGGAGGAACACTGGGTTTCAGGACGAGACATTTCCCGATTCCCGTATCATTATTCATGAATCGGGAATTTTTATCTGTTTCAGAAATACACTTTATTTTAACACAAAAAATTTAACGGCATTGTACCCCGGTTTATCTACATTACGAAAAAAATCACTATTTTCACATATAACTATTTAACCCCCTTTATATGAAACATGTAGGCAGAAACGAACCGTGTCCCTGTGGTAGTGGTAAAAAGTACAAAAATTGTCACATGAAGAAAGAAGAAAAACAATCTGGCAGAAATCTGGGGTTGTTATATCTCATACTTTTTATTGTCTTTTGTGTAATTGCGGGAGTAACGGCCTACATCAATAGCCAAACGCCCGAAGCCGCAGGCTCCAATGTAGGTAAAGTGTGGTCTGAAGAGCAT
>JAOUKG010000262.1 GCA_029882725.1 Cyclobacteriaceae bacterium | reverse complement strand
CATGCCGTTTATTTGTCCAATTCCTATTGAATTCATTGGGCTGGAGGCAAATTGTCCAAAAGCCGTGTTTATCAGCAAAATTGCAATTGCTGTTGCGTATATTTTATTTTTAATCATTGTATTCCTGAATTGTTTTTAACCCTGTGAGAACCAGGTCAGGCCTTACTTCCATTTCCATATTTAACTGTTTTGAGAAGTAGATTGCATCACCTCCGCAAATAACAAGCTGCAAATCTGGCAATTTGTTGCGATACATGCGAATTATTTCACGGATTTCTGCAATGGTTCCATAAATTACACCACTTAATATGGCATTATTTGTTGAATCTCCTGTTAACTCAACCTGTTCTTTCCTTTCCAATAACGGTAATCTTGATGTATAAGTATTCAACGCTTTAAATTTTAACTCCATTCCTGGAGAAATACTGCCTCCCTTATAGACACCTTCTTTACTGAGATAGTCATATGTGATA
This sequence comes from Cyclobacteriaceae bacterium, assembly GCA_029882725.1. Classification (GTDB taxonomy): domain Bacteria; phylum Bacteroidota; class Bacteroidia; order Cytophagales; family Cyclobacteriaceae; genus JAHEMU01. The sequence goes on along the minus strand of JAOUKG010000262.1, from coordinate 4,667 downwards.
CAAGTACCGGTATCAATAACCAGACAATCTTTTCCCGGAAAGAGCCCGTAAGCCCCTACTACGGCAGCCAATCTGTCAGTTCCCAAAGTTTCCTTTGACCCATACTCATTTTTAATTGGAATAGGTGTATTATGCGACAAGATGGTGATGTTATTTGGATTCCCAAGCACCTTTTTTAGTTCTTTTGCTGGAATTGTAACAGAACTTGCAATGATTTTATCAGGTTTATATTTTGTAATATATTCCAATATTTCACTAGGATTAAGACCTTTTTGTTTTTCCAACAGATCACCATCAAGAAAATATCCTAATTTTGCATTGGAGGTGCCTATGTCGATGGTGAGTAATTTCATTTAAAATAAAATGCAATTAAAATTATTGTAAAGAGTAACCTTTATTTAAAAGTCTGCAAAAGTACGAAAATGATACAAGAATATAAAGTAATTGGTATGATGTCGGGGACCTCCCTGGATGGTTTGGATTTGGCTTATTGTCGTTTTTTTAATGAAAACGAGCAATGGAAGTTCAAGTTGGAAAGAGCGGAAACAATAGGTTACTCATCAGAATTGATGGAAAAACTTAAAAACTCAGTAATTTTATCATCCGAGGGTCTTCTGGAACTTGATGTTGAGCTGGGTCGGTTGTTCGGAAAAGAGGCCGCCGAATTTATTAATAGGTATTCCCTTGAACCTGATTTTATTGCTACTCATGGGCATACAGTATTTCACCAACCCCACAAGGGTTTTACACTACAAATTGGTTCGCCAAACTACATTTACGCTCAAACAGGAATACCTGTTGTGGCCGATTTTAGGGGTTTAGACGTGGCCTTGGGCGGGCAGGGAGCCCCTTTGGTTCCTGTAGGCGACAGACTCTTGTTTGGAGAATATAAGGCATGTATTAATTTGGGAGGCATATCCAACATCTCATTTGAGCAGAATGGTCAGCGGATAGCCTTCGACATTGGTGTTTGCAATATGTTGTTGAACCACATTTGCCAACGATTAGGAAAAAGTTACGACGAGGGAGGCAAATTGGCAAAACAAGGTAAAATCAGTAAGGAATTACTATTACAATTCAATCAGCTTCAGCAAAGTAAAGCCGAAACCAAATTTTCGCTCGGATACGAATGGGTGAGCGCAAACTATTTTCCGTTATTAGGAGAAACCGAAAATATAAATGATTTACTGGCCACCGCTACCGAACATGTATGCCAAACCCTGGCTCATGAAATTGAAGCTGCGGGCATCCAGGGCAAAGTACTTATAACAGGAGGAGGAGCTTTTAATAATTTTCTAATTTCCCGGTTAAATGAAATGCTGGGAAAAGAAGTAGAAATTGAAATACCAGATTATGATCTCATCGGTTTTAAAGAGGCAATCATATTCGGGTTTCTTGGAGTGTTAAAAATCAGAAATGAAGTAAACTGCCTGAAAAGTGTAACAGGAGCCATTCAGGACAGTTGCTCGGGAGTAATTTATGGAGCTTAGTAATATACTTTAGTTATTCTTTAGTAAGTATTATCCTTTCGTTTGTTACTCGTACAATGTCCCTGAAGTAGGACTTTACCTTATTATAATACTTTACATCGTAGGTTGCATTTTTGAATTCATATCTAAATTGAAGGGAGATACTTTGGTCTTTAACAGAAGTTGTTAATGCTAGTTCAAATAAGTCAGTTCCATATTTATAGTCGGAGGGAAGATATTCAATTTTGTAACCATCAGGTATTTCTATTTGTACGTTGAAATTTTCAGATATTTTATGGATAAAATCTATTGGGTAAGTTCTTGTATCTCCTTTGAGAGGGTTTTCTGAGAGGCCCTCCTTTAGAAATGGGTTAAGATATATTTTGTTGGCTAGAATTTCAGAGCTTATTTGAAACTGTGCTGAATAACGATATGGTTTTGTAATATCTTCCGCATTATAAATTTTTATTTCTTCAGCTATATTAGAATATCCCTTCTTTTGTAATTCAGTGCGAATTAGTTCTGTATTTGAATTAAATTTTTTTCTTAATTGGTAAGATTGATATGAATCACCAAGATGTACATATGTTATATTTTGGTTTAAATTCTCATCAAATTGAAAGAAAAAAGTGTAATTATTGGCAGAAGTTGAAAGTGATTTAAAATTGATCCAATTGGGTTCCTCTTCATTAATGATAAGGCCTTTATCATTAAAGCATCTTTGGGGTAACATATAGTAAGGCAGTAAAATATCGGTTGCATCCAACATCACATGCCCTCCTTCTGTTTTTATGGCGCAAATTGTATAATCAAAAAAATGAGAAAAGGGGTAGTCAGCTTTTATTTTTCCATTTCCCCGGGTACTTATAATTACCGGAAAAGCAGTAAATCCCATTTGTTTTAAAAGAGCTACCAGATACAGATTGAGGGCACTGTCATTTCCAGTTTTTGTATTCAAGAGTTCCTTGATTGTTTTATTGGAATATTTGCCATAAAATCCATCCCATTTATATTCATTTTTCACAAAAGATACAGCCCACTCAATTTTTTCATTGTCTGAGAGGGAAGAAGTTTCTGTAATAGTTAAAGATTTTGCAATCTGTTTTTCTGCCTTTTCTTCAAATTTTCCAAAGTTTATATCTTTTGTTAAATCTTTCCTCATTTTATCCCAAGTAGTCATTATATCACGTTTAGTGCCATTTGGTTGATTTACTTTGGCAAGTTGAAAATCCAATTTTATTATATAATCTTCCTCCGAAGAAATAAAGGTTTCATCTTTAAAAGCGGGTATATTCTCCATGGCAAATTCATGGACATAGAACTTGAAAATTATAGTTCCGAATTGTTGATTCAAGTTATTGTCTATATAGGACTTCTGATGGCTAAATTTGGATGCGCCTTGTAATAAGTATACATATTCGTAAAAAGGAATCATATACGTAATGTATTCAGAATATTCTGTAGGCACTGAATTTTGAAAATTCCAATCTCTTAAATTAAAAACGTATGGGGAAATTACCTTATAACTGTACTCAATGATACTACCGGATTTCACATTGGGAAAAGCTACTTTTTTACGCATCCAATATTGATTTACTCTTTCGTCATAAATTTGGCTAACATCCAATTTAGTTGCTGTTTTCCTGCCATTTTCCTCATTATAAACAGTGGCTTCAATACTTTCTATCTTTTCCCACTCCATACCCTTTTCCTGATATAACATAATTTCAATATTTCCATAATCAAGACCTGCGTCATTAAATACTTTTACTCTTCTGAAGTGCTCAAAATGGTATTCAAATCCATCCACTCCTCTAATAAATGAGGAAACTGCTGCATCATATAGTATTACAGCCTCAGCCTCAGGATCTTTGGGGTAAGATTTCATAGAATAGTATTCTTCGGGAAAGTTTCCTTTTGGGAAGTTCCCTTTTTGCGAAAACACCACAAAAGCAGTTGATATTAAAGTAAGAGTGAATATATATTTCATACTATTTAATTAAAATTTTATTCTGATTGTCTCTATTGATTACGTCCATCATAAACGTATAAAATTCAGGGTACTCTTGAAGTTCATACTCTCCCCCTTTCAAAAAAAACATACGTTTCACAATTATCTTATCATGATGATTTTCAAATTCTATTGTGTACTCTCCGAATTTGGAGGCAATTTTTTGATTTTCCGGAATAAAAGTCGCCTCCTTTTGGGTTGGAAGTAAGAATGTGTGATTTTCTTTCCAATATCGCGGATAATTGATTCTTATAGGATATTGTCTTTTTATTGGTTTTTCTAAATTAGGGAGGGTAAGTGGATTGATTTCCCACATTATTTCATTTCCAAAATGTTTGTTAAAGGATTCAGAAGATTGGTATAATTTTAAAAAGATACTATCACTTTCTGTAGTTGTTATTTTAAATGAATCAAGTGAAAAGCTACTAAATAAGAAATGATCCTCAATGATTTCTTTGACTTGTTTTGGGTTGTAGTTACTGGAAATTGAACTAAAGGCCTCATACATATTTCCTTTTGCAGAAATAGATTCGGTAAGAACTGTTTTGTCTTGAATAGTCCTATATTCAATTGTTCTGTCCACAAGAACATCTTCTTTCTTTAAGGCTGGAGTTTTAAGGATTTTACTATTCATCCCATTAGTGAGTAGAACATGTCTGTTTTGAGTAAAAGTGCCTAAATAATTGAAGGCATAATCTGAAGTACAATCCAACCAAAGGGTATCTGTTTTAACAGGGACAGCAAGTATTACATGGTTAAAATGTTGGCCTGGAAAATCCACGGATATTTTTTCAATTACACTTCCTGCATTTACCAATGTGTAGAATGAGCTTATACCAACTACTTCCAAAGCAGATTTCATATAATTTGTTAGAGCTTTACAATCGCCGTATCTGTTTTTTACCACATAAGAAGCAGGGTAGGTTTTAAGTCCTCCTTCATCAATTGAAATATTAATATATCTTGTGCTTTCCTGAAGGTATGTATAAATTGTTTTTATTTGATCCAGTTCATTATCTATTCCCTTGACCTTTTCCTTTATAATGAAGCGTTCGGAATTAGGTAAGTCAGACATACCAGAGTTAAGTTCATTGATCCAGTTGCCGAAACGTTGCCAGGAGGCTAAATTACCTTCTACCCCAAACCAAAAGAGATCGGAAGTAATGTAGACTTGTGGATAAAGTTCT
>JAOUKG010000261.1 GCA_029882725.1 Cyclobacteriaceae bacterium | reverse complement strand
AAAGGCATGATAGGTGGTGCTATTTTCCCTGTAAAGTATAATTCCTTTTACCCCACCGTCAACAAGAGTTGTATGGCCTCCATCAAATTGTAAATTCTGATACTCCGGCAAGGTTAAATTAAGTACTATGTCGTTAAAAGGTATATAAGGAACATCATACGGAGGTAATTGAGGTTCACATGATAAAACCACAAACAGTACTAATAGTTGCGCTATTTTACGTTTAATATTCATAAAAACCCTTTCCGTTTTTTTTCCCCGTGTAACCTGCATCTACATATTGTTTTTGTAATCTGCTGGGTCGAAAACGAGGTTCCTGAAAAAATTGTTCAAACATAGTAGTAGTTACTTTATGATTTGTATCTACTCCTATTAAATCCATCAATTTAAAGGGCCCCATTTTAAATCCAGTAGCTTCCATAAGTCGATCTACTTGTTCAATGGAAGCGGCATTTTCTTCCACCGACTTTAGACTTTCGGTATAAAATTGTCGGGCTACCCGATTAACTATAAAACCGGGGCTGTCTTTTGCCATAACGGGAATTTTGCCAATTTGTTGTAACCAATTATAAACAGAAACTGCTAAATCTGGTTTGGTTGCAATTCCAGAGACTACTTCTACCAACTTCATAATGGGAGCCGGATTAAAAAAATGAATTCCCAGAAAGTTACCGGGGTTTTTCAATCCCGCAGCCAGTTGAGTAATGGGAATGGAACTTGTGTTGGAAGCGAAAACGGTGTGGTCATCATTGATTTCCTCCAGTTTTCCAAAGAGATCCATTTTTACCTCGGGCACTTCAATAATGGCCTCTAAAATTAGATTAGCCTTTAATTTATTAATGTCGTTTGTAAAAGTGATTCTATTATTGGCTTTATTAGCCCTTTCTGAATCAATTTTACCTCTTTCCACGGCTTTGTTTAAGCTTTTGGATATTTCTTTTGTTGCGATATCCAATATTCCGGGATTAAGGTCATAAAGGATAACTTCCGACCCCCCCAAAGCAAAAACTTGCGCAATACCAGAACCCATGGTGCCTGCACCAGCAATTACAATTTTTTGGGGTGAAAAGGGTGTATTCATTTAATAATTTAGCCGTTGAAATTGTTTGAGAAACCGGATGTCATTTTCTGTAAACAACCGGATATCGCTAATCTGATATTTCAGCATGGTGATACGTTCAATGCCCATACCAAAGGCAAAACCTGTATATTTTTCAGGATCAATACCACAATTGGTCAAAACATTGGGGTCAACCATACCGCAGCCCATTATTTCTACCCAGCCAGAATGTTTACAAATGTTACAACCTTCGCCACCACATATAAAACAAGATATATCTACCTCGGCACTTGGTTCTGTGAAGGGAAAATAAGAGGGTCTGAAACGTACTTCCGTATTTTTTCCAAACATTTCTGTCACGAAATAATAGATTGTTTGTTTCAAATCAGCGAAACTAACATTTTCATTCACATACAATCCTTCTACCTGATGGAAAATACAATGTGAACGTGCAGAGATAGCTTCATTTCGGAATACCCTGCCCGGAGACAACGTTCTGATTGGAGGCTTTTGATTTTCCATTACACGTACCTGTACTGATGAAGTATGTGTCCGGAGAGCAATATCGGGATCTTTTTCAACAAAAAATGTATCCTGCATTTCCCTGGCCGGATGGTTGGGAGGAAAATTCAGTGCAGAGAAATTGTGCCAGTCATCTTCTATTTCGGGGCCTTCGGAAACATTGAAACCAATTTTTTCAAAAATCGAAACAATACGGTTACGGGTTTGGGTTATGGGGTGAATACTTCCCAACTCAGAAGAAGAGGGAGGCAATGTGAGATCCATAAAATCAGCACCGGTATCTTTTTTTTCTACTTCCAGAGATACAATCAATGTTTTGAACTTCTCTTGAGCAGTTTGCTTCAATTCGTTCAACATTTGACCCATTTCCTTCTTTTTTTCATTGGGTACCTTTTTCATTTCCTCAAAAAGGGTATTCATTACACCCTTTCGCGAAATAAAACGAAGCCTGTATTTTTCAAGTTCCTCCTGCCCGGTTACTGCAGTTTCCTTTATCTCTTTTATTAATTTTGAAATTTGATCTCTCATGTGAATCGCCTGTAATAAATTATAATATCATGCCTGCGGCAACAGTTTCATTTGTTCCCTCATCGATTAAAATCACACTACCTGTAATCCTGTTCCTTTTATATCTGTCAAAAAACAGAGGCTTTGTAGTACGAATAGACACTCTGGCAATATCATTCATTCCAATAGATTTATCATCCTCGATTCTGTGTAATGAGTTAATATCTACCTTATAAAGGATGTTTTTTATTATACATCTTGCTTCATTGGTAGTATGACGAATAGCATACTTTCCATTGGCCACTAATTTTTTATCTGTAAACCAACAAATCATCAGATCTATGTCCTGGCCTACGGATGGTTGGTTATTGGCTCTTACCAACATATCTCCCCGACTTATATCAATCTCATCGTTCAGGGTAATAGTAACCGACATCGGTGCGAACACTTCTTGCTGGGGTCCTTCAAAAGTATCTATACTTTTTATTTTGGATGAAAAACCTGAAGGCAACACCATTACTTCATCACCTGGTTTCCAGATACCGCCTGCTATTCGGCCTGCATATCCCCTGTAATCGTGGTATTGATCGGAATGAGGTCGAATCACAAATTGAACCGGAAACCTGCAATCAATATGGTTATGATCACTTCCGATATGAATAGTTTCCAGTAGATATAATAAAGTTTCTCCACCATACCAGGGCATGTTATCTGATTTTGTAACCACATTATCGCCTTTTAGGGCGCTGATGGGGATAAACCGGATGTCTTGCACGTCCAATTTAGATGCAAAAGCCTCTACTTCCTCCTGGATTTCATAGAATCTATCTTCCGAATAATCTACCAAATCCATTTTATTGATGCAAAACACAATGTGCGGAATGCCTAATAAACTAGCTATGAAGGTATGTCTGTGGGTTTGTTCCAGCACACCTTTTCTTGCATCTACAAGTACTAAGGCTACGTTTGCCGTTGATGCACCAGTTACCATATTTCTTGTATATTGAATATGACCCGGAGTATCGGCAATGATAAACTTTCTTTTGGGCGTAGCAAAATATCGGTAGGCCACGTCAATAGTGATGCCTTGCTCCCTTTCTGCCTTCAATCCGTCTGTAAGTAAAGCCAGGTTGATGTTTTCATCCCCGCGTCTCTTACTGGTTTCTTCAATGGCAGCATATTGATCTTCAAAAATTGATTTGGAATCATACAAAAGTCTTCCAATCAATGTGCTTTTACCATCATCAACACTTCCTGCTGTAGTAAAACGCAGGAGTTCCATATCTAAATAACCTTTTTTCATTTTCTCTCTTTGTTAAAAATAACCTGCTTTTTTACGGTCTTCCATAGAAGATTCTGATCTTTTATCATCAGAACGAGTTCCCCTTTCGGTAACACGTGAAGCAGAAACTTCTTCAATGATGGCCTCAAGTGATGCCGCTGTAGACAAATTGGCCCCTGTACAAGTCATATCACCTATGGTTCTGAATCTCACCACCATGGTTTGGGTTTTCTCTTCGGGTTTTAATGGTATGTAATCACATGTAGCCATAATTACCCCATCACGCATAAAAACAGGTCTTTCGTGGGCAAAATACAAGGAGGGGAGATCAATATTTTCCATCAAAATGTATTGCCAAATGTCCATTTCTGTCCAATTGCTAATTGGGAACACCCTAAAGTTTTCACCATAATTTTTTCTGCCATTAAATAAATTCCAAAGCTCCGGGCGTTGATTTTTGGGGTCCCACTGGCCAAACTCATCTCTATGAGAGAAAAAGCGCTCTTTAGCACGGGCTTTTTCTTCATCTCTTCGTGCACCACCAATACAAGCATCAAATTTATATTCCTCAATAGTATCCAAAAGTGTAACTGTTTGAAGGGCATTTCGACTGGCACTATAACCTTTTTCTTCAGTGGCTTTTCCTTCGTCTATACTTTTTTGAACTGACCCGACAATCAGTTCTGCACCAATTTTTTCAATATAACTATCCCGGAAGGAGATAGTCTCAGGAAAATTATGCCCTGTGTCGATATGCACTAATGGGAAAGGTAATTTAGCAGGGAAAAAGGCCTTTCTTGCGAGGTGAGAAACCACAATTGAATCTTTTCCGCCACTAAAAAGTAAGGCTGGATTTTCAAATTGAGCCGCCACTTCCCGTAAAATGAAAATAGCTTCAGCTTCTAATTCCTTTAAGTGTGTTAAATTATATGCTTTCATAATTTGTTAATTCTTAATTCTTTTTTTCACTTGTTCAACCAGCTGGGTTAAACATTCTTCTACATCAAATTTATGTGTTTTCAATACAAGCTCGGGTGTTTTTGGGTCTTCAAAGGGAGAGTCTATACCAGTAAAATTTTTGATTTCTCCCCTTCGGGCTTTGGCATACAGTCCTTTCACATCCCTTTCCTCACATACTTCTAGAGGGCACTCCACAAATACTTCAAAATAGGTATCGCCGAGAATTTCCCGGGTCATTTTTCGAATTTCATGTGTGGGGCTTATTAATGAGCAAATAGTGATAACACCATTTTGTGCAAAAAGCTTAGATACCTCCGCTGCCCTCCTGATATTTTCTACTCTGTCTTCTTCAGAAAAGCCCAAATTATTGTTGATGCCAGTACGTAGGTTGTCTCCATCGAGCAGGCAAGTGAGTAATCCTTCCTGATGTAAGGTGTTTTCCAAGGCTCGGGCCAGGGTACTTTTTCCACTACCTGAAAGGCCAACCATCCAGATTACGAGGGCTTTTTGTCCCAACAAACCTTCCTTTTGAGAAGTAGACAATATTGAATCGAATATGGGGTGAATATTTTCCATTTATATTGCAAAACTACGAATGATTAGCTTATTTACTTAACTTGCGGGCTTAATTTTATGCTGATATGCAAAGTGAAAAACAAATATATGAATTAATAAGGAATGCCGGGAAAGCAATCTTGGAAATTTACAATGATCAGGCCTTATTTGAACAAGTTGAAACCAAGGCCGATGCTTCTCCCCTTACTCTGGCTGATAAAAAGTCGCATGAAATTATTGATGAAGGATTAAAAAGGTTGTTTCCT
>JAOUKG010000260.1 GCA_029882725.1 Cyclobacteriaceae bacterium | reverse complement strand
TTTTGAAAGAGCTATATGCGCTCCTCCTCCCACTTTATTCTGAAAATCATATAAAAAAACACCAATACAAGAGCCCAGCCCGTAACAAGTAAGGCGGGCGGGCTCTTTAAAGGCTTTTACTTCACCGATATTAAGGAAATCATGCAACATTCGCACTTAAAGATGCATTCAACTCATTTTTTGTCATTACCTTAAAAATATCAATTAAAATAACGAGTCGATTATCAATTTTCACGATTCCTTTAATATAGTTTTTATCTGAGGAAATACCTTCAGAAACAGAACTTATTCCATCGTCAATATCTTTTTCAGAAATGGCAAGGGTATTTGGAACTTCTTTTACCAAGATACCTATTTTCATATCCTCACTTTCAATTACGAGTGTATAATCTTTTTCGGCTTTTTCAACAATTTCGTCAGGGTCTTTAAGTCCAAATTTATCTTCCAAGTCAATGATTGCAATAATATTCCCCCTGATATTGGCCACTCCCCTAATGTAGGATGGGGTTTGTGGCATTCTTGTAACATTAGGAGTAATCACTACTTCTTTAATCTGGTCGATATGCAATGCATATTCTTCAGTTCCCTGACGGAAAACAATCAGCTGATGCACATTATAATTTTCGTCGCCTTTTTGATCTTTGACAGCCAATTTTCCTTTTTCATCTTTCATAATTCAAATTGTTTTAGGTTGTCAATGAGACTAACGTAGTGTAAACTGATTGATACCAGCTTCTAGTTCTGCAGCTATTTCAGCCAAACGAGATCCGGCATTGCCTATTTCTTCCATACTGGAATTTAATTCCTGTGAAGAACTTGCTACCTGTTGAGCTCCAGCTGCTGTTTCTTCTGCCACTACCACAATTTGTTCTATGTTCTTGGCTACAGCATCCACAGATCCTTTCTGTGTCGCAGACATGTCTTTTATTTCCAATGAAATGCTAAATGTCTCTTCAGTAGAAGATGCAATTTCCTGGAATATAACTTCAGCATCTTTCGTTGCAGTATTTCCATCTTTCACACTTTTTGTCATGTTTTCGATGGCTTTTCCTGCAGACTGGGTATCTTTTTGTACATCTCCAATGATTTTTTCAATATCAATTGCAGATTTCCTTGAATCTTCAGCCAGTTTTCGAATTTCTTCAGCCACAACTGCAAAACCACGTCCGGCATCACCAGCACGAGCTGCTTCAATTGCAGCATTAAGAGCCAGCAAGTTAGTTTGTGCGGCAATATCAGTAATCACATTAAGTGTTCTTCCTATTTCTTCTGCTCTTGTAGAAAGTACAGAAATAGATTGGGAAGTCATCCCCGCAGATTCACTTATATCCTGCATATTCTCAACCAAAGCTTTCATAATGGTCAAACCATTTGTAGAAGACTGTCTTCCTCGTTCGGCTGTTTGATTAATTACATCTGATTTTTTCTGCATATCAACAGAAGATTCCAAAACATCATTTACTAATTTTGAAGACTCATCTGTACGCATGGCTTGATCCTGAGCACCTTTTGCTATTTGGGAAATAGCAGCAGCCACTTCACGCGTGTTTTTCTTCATATTTTCAGTAAGATCCAATGAAGTTTTAGCTGAGTCTCCTACTACCACAGAACTCTCCCTGATATTGGAAAGTAAAGTATTCAAATTAGCCAAAGCTGTATTCAATGCTTCCCCCATTTCCTGAACATATCCTTCTGCATTTTCCTCAAACTGATTTGTAATATTACCCTCTGCCATTTGACGAATGATTTCGCTTACTTTTAGAACAGGTAATTTTACATCAGAGATATTTGTAGCCAGCATCATGACTTTAACCACATTGCCTTCTTCGTCCAAAACAGGAGAATAAGAAGCACTTAACCAAACAATCTGACCATCCTTACGAACCCTTTCCATTTCACCAGATTGAGTAATACCATTACCTAAATCCTTCCACAACTTAGTATATTCACTTGTTTTTGTGTATTCAGAGTCACAAAAGATACGATGGTGTTTTCCTTCTACCTCATTTTGGCTGGAATATCCCAATGTATTCAGGAAGATATCATTGGTCGTTATAATTGTTCCATCCACATTATATTCAATGAATGCAAAGGATGCATCAATTGCCTTTAATGTACCCTGCAAATTATTTTTTTGTTCTCTTTCCTCTGTAATGTCTTTTATAAACGCCGTAAATTGAGTTTCTCCTTCAAACTGCACTTTACTTAATGACAGATTTCCCCAAAACTTGGAACCATCTTTTCTTACCATTTCCAAGTCACGGCCTGTACCAATAACTTTATTAATACCTGTTCTAATATTAGAATCCACATATTCATCATGGCCCCTTCTATGCTCTATTGGAACAATCATTTTTACATTTTGCCCCATTACCTCTTCAGAAGTATAGCCAAACATTTTCTGGGCAGCTTCGTTGTAAAAAGTAATTTCCTTATTAGAGTTAATTGTAACGATAGAATCTACAGCCTGATCGAGGGTTCCATTCATCCTCTTTTCATTTTCTTCCGAAGCCTCTTTCGCTCTTATTTGTTCAGTTATATCATACCGAACCCCAATGTATTTTTCAGGTTTCCCATTGGGTCCCAGAATAGGGCAAATCCATGCATCTACCCAATAGGGGGTTCCGTCTTTCGCCTTGTTTTTTATTATTCCTTTGAAGATATTCCCACTTCCTATTGTTGCCCAAACCTCTTTAAATACAGATTTAGGCATATCTTCATGCCTAACAATATTATGATTTTGACCAATAAGCTCCTCTCTTGTATATTTGGCTAACTCAACGAATTTATCATTAACATATATAATGTGGCCCCGTTTATCCGTCATACTAATAAGACAAGCATCATCTAATACTTCCAACAATACATTCATATCGTATGGAGTTTCAATGGTTTGGGAAATTATTTCTGCCCCAACACTTGAGCTGGAACCTTTCTTTTTCTCACTTACGGATTCTTCTTGATCGCCAGAAATTAGCTTATCACTTTTTACGTTTTTACCGATAGCCATATTATTGTATTTTTTAGTTTATAGTTTAATTAATTCAGATGCAAAGTTTATGTAATCCATAGCACTGTTAGATTTAGGCGCATATGAAATTACACTTTTCCCAAAAGAAGGAGCTTCAGAAGCCCTGACATTGGTTCTAATTCTCGATTCGAAAAGCGGTATATTATAGTTTTCTTTAATAAACCCTTCCACCTCTCCGTCAAGATTTCTACGATGATCCACCATTACAGGCAGAATTCCTTTTATATAGATGCTTTTATTATAACTTGAGTTGATCTTTTGAATGGTCGATTGAATTTGATTCAACCCCTGTAAACTCATAACTTCCATTTGCATGGGAACAACAACGGCATCAGATGCGACCAATGCATTGATGGCCAGTAATGAAAGAGAAGGTGGACAATCAATAATTATGTAGTCATAACCCTCAACGGTATCGAGCGCTTTTTTAAGATAAAACTCTCTACCAATTTCTGCTACAAGAGAGATTTCCAAATCTGCCAGGGAAATATTCGCGGGAACTATATGAACCGATTCACTCACTACAATAGCATCTTTCAAAGAGATATCCCCTTTTAACACATTGGCTATAGTATCTCCATCTGGATCTACACCGAAACAATAGGAAAGATTTCCCTGTGGATCAAAATCAATAACCAAAACACGCATACCCTCACTAACCATGGCACTGGCCAGATTTACTGAGGTGGTAGTTTTCCCTGTCCCTCCTTTTTGATTTACTATTGAAATGGTTTCTTTCATATTTAATGTGATCTCAAATGTACCTATAGACTTATCCGTAGAATATTTAAAACGAGGTAATAACTTACACGTGATGTATCTACGGCAATTCTGAATCTATTTTTAATTATCAGGGCAATTTTGTGATTTAACCTTACATAATCTAATGATGATACAAGAACTTTTTACACTAAATTGCTTATTTTATTATTACTAAATCAAAATATATTTTAAAATTATCTCACAGCATTCAATATTAGTGATTTACATACTTTTGTGGAAATCTAATTATCGATCAAAAAAAGTGCATCCAAACTTTCCAATAAAGATTGTTTTTAACATTGACCGTTAGTTTTATCAAAAAGAGCAAAACATAATGTAATATACAATTAAATCATAATAACTGCACAAACTCTTCTTTAATTTTAATTTATCTATAACATAGGTTTCTATTTCATATAGTATGTATTTCTATTATTCAAAGTCAAAATAATACAGCTTGTAGAATTCATCCTTTTTTAATTAAATTAAATACTTTAATATTATTGATTAAAATTATTGGGCATTAAAATAAACTCCATTGAATAATTATAGTATTGAACTGAAAGCATTGTAATTTTATCGAATATGCTTAACAGTGTTGTCATCTGTATTTTGCTTTCCAAGGATAAAATTGATCTGGTTTGGGATATATTCAACAAACATCTAAAATCTTTAGACGAGGATATTATTATAATTCTTATTCATGATTTTGATCCGGAAATTGATTTTCTTTTAACAGAAAAATTTAGTGAAATCACAGGTCGTGAAATCCAGAATATAAGAGAATTTCAGCCTTTGGGCAAAGGAAAAGTTTACAACACTTCCATTTCTGACCATTTTGTATATTCCAAAGGATTTTTCATAAAAGAACCCGAATCGGATTATATTCATTTTACCCTTCCTGAATCTATTGTTAGATCTGTAAAAAAATTAATTGTAATTCCTTTTAAAGACTGTACAAAAATTGACAAAAAAACGATTACTAAACTTCAAAATTTCGATGCGGAAATTTGGTGTGGTTGTGATTATGAATCTTATGGCCTTTCAGAAAAATATATAGACCGACAATTCAAAAAGGAGGAGTTTTCAAATATAATTGAGGAGGCTATTGCCGAAAACATTAAACTGAGAAGTAGTAATGAAAAATACCTCAATACTATTCTTGATGAAATAAAAAAAGTTACTAAACACGACTTTTCCTTATATAAAAAGAATACTATCATTCGAAGAATTGAACGAAGGATTACAGCAAATAAATTCAGAAGTTTAAAGCAATATACTGAGTACATAAAAGGCCATAACAGCGAAACTGAAATATTGCACAATTCGCTACTAATCAATGTCACCGAGTTTTTTAGGGACCCAAATACTTTCGATTATATCAGC
>JAOUKG010000259.1 GCA_029882725.1 Cyclobacteriaceae bacterium | reverse complement strand
TCCCATAACGTATTCATACATATCGAAAGATTTTACACCCAGGGCCTCTCTTTTATAAAAATTCGACCACGGGTCTGGTGTATGAAAGTTAGTAAGATCCAGCAATCCTTCATCAACCACAGCCACTGTATATGTCATGGGTTTTCCAGATTGCTCGCTAATTTTCAAATCCACTTTTTTACCGGGTTCCAATACGTCCTTCATACTCAGTACAGGATTGAGGTGAGTGTTGGGATCTGTAATTTTCACCGGTGTAACACCGTACATTCTAATAGGAAGATCGTTTAAGGTTTGCGCGTGTTTTTGTACAATGGTGACACTCACGTAAATGCCTGGTGCCATTTCGGGTGTTGCTTCAAAGAAAAATTGATTTTCGCCTTTAGTTGTTTCCAACCAGTGGGTAGAGACTACCTTTCTTCCATTTTCAATACTTATTAATGCCCTTCCGGCAGCACTTCCCGGGATATCCACACGTACTTTTTCACCAACTGAATAGTCTTGTTTGTCGGTAGAGAAGGAAAGCATACTGGCGCCTCCGGGGTTGTCTCTTTGCGCACGACCAGCCCAACCCGGCCAATCAATATAAATAATTTTACCTGTGCAGTGACCGGAACTATTGTTGCAGGCTTTCACATAATAACGCCCCCAATCCGGATAGTTTACTTCAAAACTCCACTTGCCTTTTCCGTTTTTGGTTTCAACGCTACCTCTTTGTATTTGGTTTCTCATGGAGTTGGCTACATAATTGGCCCCGTAGGAAGTGTTATCCCACCACCATCTCCATTCCACTTTATAAAGTGAAAGTGTAACATTGGCTGAAACAGGATTCCCTTTAGAGTCGAGGGTAACTACATCAATGGTTTGCGTGGTGTCAGTAAGGAGCATACCGCGGGCCTTGTCGCCTTTAGGCGGCTTAATGCCAGTATATACATCATAAGAGTAAAATGGTATGGAGAATGACTTAATGCTAAAATCGCCCCCTTCTTCATATACCCGTCCTGAAACTTGCGCTGTAAGTGCACCAGGGGGATTGTTTTTTGGTTGCAATTTAAGGTTGATAGTGGCATCTCCATTTTGATCAACCTTTCCTTTGTATAAGCTAAATTGTTCTCCATTGTATTGTTTTGCCACATCGTCGAAGCTGAATTCTTCATATCCCTTGAATACAGTTTTTCTTTGAATAAGATTCACGTCAAACTCTGCATTGAGATAGCTTGCGGGTGCTCCATGAAGCCAGTTTACCTTGAGGTCTCCTTTAATTCGGGGGTCATCGGCAGTAATGGTTTCTTTTTCATTTTCAAAATTGATTTTAAGCCGATTGGGTTTCACTGTTTCAATTTTAACCGATTTAGAAAAAGCTGTACCGCCAACACGTACCTTCGCCATCCAGTTGCCTGTAGGTGCTTTCTCATCGGTGGTGGTTGCGAACCTATATAAACCATTAACTCCACTGGAATTCACCAACCTTTTGTCGAGTTTTCCCATGGGATCAGTAAGTTCAAATACAACGGGATGATCTTCGGGCAGTAAATTGTCTTTGTCTTCAAGTATAAAAGCAAAATAAAGAGAATCTCCGGGTCTCCAAACGCCCCTTTCTCCATAAATAAATCCTTTGATGCCCTTTTCAACAGTTTGTCCTTGAGTATCAAAATTACTCATCGACAGCGCAGAGCCGTCATCTACCCTAAGGTAGCCTTTGTGGTCGTTGTATTCAACAACTACGAGAAATGGCTGACCCGTAACCGGAATGTTGGCAATGCCTTCACCGTTTGTATCGGATTCACCAATTATTCTTTTTTGGTAATCTAAAATCTCCACTTTAGCACCGCTGAGAGGGGAGGTGGAAATAATATCTGTGCTTACTACAGTAATACTTCCTGAATTTCCTTTTTTAGCTATTATTCCAATATTACTGGCGAAAATATTGCGTTTTATGGATCTGCGGTCTCCATAATAGGAATCTGAACAGGGGTTGTCTCTTTCAGACCAATCGTAATCATCGGAATAGTAATAATCTTCAGAATAATCCCAGTAGCTCGATTCGTCCTCTTCCGGAATATTATCCCAAGAGTCATCTTCAGGCATCATGGTGTCCAGGTCTGTTTCAGGTTCTTCTCCCTGACAATAATAGTTATGGTGGGGTTTGCGAAAACCAATTTTTACCTGATAAATAGCGCCGGGTTCTATTTTTATCAATTCCGATAAATCAAGGGAATAGCGGCTCCATCTTGTGAGGTCGGTAAGACCTTCGTCGAGCCTGATTACCTTTTTCAGCACAGGTCTTCCTACACGTTGAATTTCTCTGTTTCCATCTATTTGGTTTACTTGATAAAATTGAGATATATTCTCTTCAAATATTCTGATAACGGTAACATCTATCGCTTTAAGACCAACGGCTTCAAAAGGTAAAATGGTACCTTCATTTCCCGGAAGAATGGAACCATTGCCGGCAAACCTAACCTGGGGTTTAATTTGTTCGAAATAAATATCAAGTTCGGTGGTTTTATCGAAAGTACTTCCTAATATATTTTTTATTCCAGCATATAATGTAATTCGTTTTTGACCCGTTTGGCGAACCGAAGGGTAAATAAGAATTTCATTGTTTCGGATATCGAAAGAGAGATTTGAAACACCCTGTACGGTAACAAGACCTTGCAATTGCTGAGAAGTTAAAAGAGGATCACTAAACCTTATTACGATGTGTTGTTCACCCTTTTGTTCAACATAGGAATCGACTACTTTAAAATCGCCCAGTGCAGGAATTTTCACTTCCAGGACATCTGTTTTTTCAGAACCGATGGGTTCGCCTTTAATATTAAGGCTCAATACGTCTTCAGTTTCTTTTCTGGTAATATTTTTTATCACGAAGCGGTGTGATAAACCGTCGGAAGCATGATCCCAACTCACGGTTAAAGATTTTCCATTCTGACTTGGGACCAACATTTTTTCGACATTGGCCACTTCGGCCAAATCGGCAGTAGTTATTACCCCTTCCATTTCCAATATTTCCATATTTTTAACATCGGTGGTAATAAGATTCTGAACCCTCAAATCGAAATTCTGAACAAGCGTTTTAATTGAGTATTCAAAAGAGCTCTTGTCTTCAGGAACCTCAATGATTTTACCCAGATTGAATTTTACGGTATAGGAACTTCCCGGGGTTAAAATGGCTGCGGGTCTGAATTCCACAGTTTGTTTATCCAGCCAAACTGCTTCGCCTTTCACTTCGGGTGAAAAGGAAAATAAATCATCGGGCAGATCTGTATTGAATACTTCCTCTGAAACCTCTTCTGCGAGCCTTATTAATACTGAAGAATGGGCCGAAATAGTACCGGAGGTATAAGAACTAACAAATACAGCGAAAGAGGGATCAATATAGGAATTTGATGTAGTTTCTTCTGAATTGCACGAGGTTATAAAAACCATTGCAAATGAGATAATAGCCAGTAGAAAAGATTTGAAAAACGATTGTTTCATTTGTATTTCAATTGTTGAGGTTATTGATAACGTTACAGATTAGTTATTGATAGTTATAGATACAAGGCCTTAACTGGTTTAATAGTATATAAACAGATGAATGTTTTTTCTGAAAAATCAGAAGTTCGTAATTTATAAATAAAGGTACATTTTTTATAGTTTAAATGATCTATATTTTTTGAAATAAAATGCTATTGATTAATGGAAACTAGTTTCTTTGATTTTGAAGACTCGTATATGGCTAAAATAAGTTTTAGGGCTTTGGTGCCTTCTTCTCCATTTACGAGTGGTTCTTTATTGTTTTGGATAGCAGAAATGAAATCCTGAAATTGAGCAATATGTAATTCGTTGCTTATATTCATGGGGTCAGCGGCTCCACTTTTTGTAGGTTCCGAATTTTCAGCAAGTGGGTTTGGACATCCTTGAACATTCCAGGTAGAGATTTTTCCTCCTTCGAGCATAATACTTCCTTTTTCACCGAAAATTTCCAATTTCTCAGGATAACCAGGGTAGAAGGCCGTACTTCCCTGGATGGTTCCCATAGCACCATTTTCAAAAGAAAGCATGGCAGCGCCTACATCTTCACCTTCAATGGCATGAGTCATGGTGCGGACTTCTCCAAAGACGGTTTTTACTTCCCCAAATAAATTGAGGAGCAGATCGATGGTATGAATTCCCTGATTGATAAGAGCTGCGCCTCCATCGCCTTGAAGTGTTCCCCGCCAATTGCTATTTTGGTAGTAGTTACTTTCGCGAAACCATTTAATGTATGCATTTCCCATAAGAAGTTTACCTAATTTACCCTCGTCAACAGCTTTTTTAACGATTTTGAAATGATTGCTGAATCGGTTTTGAAAAACACAGCCCAACTTTACCTTTGCAGCTTTACAGGCATTTATCATTTTCTCTGCCCTTTCGAGATTGATTTCGAGAGGTTTTTCAGAAAGCACATGGATACCTCGGGCCGCAGCTGCTAAAGTAGGCTCCAGATGGTCTCCACTTTTTGTGCAAATACAAACCACGTCGGGTTTTTCCTCATCCATCATAAGGTTATAATTGGTATAAGCGGCTACACCAAATTTTTCTTCGGCCAGTTTAGCCCTTTGGGGAGAGGAACTGCATATTGCGGTGAGGTTGGCATTGGGCAAAGCATGGATGGCGGCGGCATGAATTTCTGAAATGGAACCAGTGCCTATAATGGCAAATTTTAAAGTAATATTCATTTAGTAGCGATTTGTATTCTATAGATCATATAGGTATAAAAATAAACGTTTATTTTCAAGGTAATGTCCCGGGAAATTTTGAGTTTAAGCGATTATTTTTTAGGGAAATAGCATTGTCCCCTCCCCGGTGTAAGTTACAAAGAACAGTCAAAACCAGCCGTTTAATAAACGTTTAAACGAATATTATTTTTGAGGCTGACGTATAAAAACAGACCCTGTTTATGCAATCATTGGTTTCCTGGAAAAAAATAAAACCCGAAAGAAAAGACTTAAATTGGTGAAAATAGGCACATTTATAAGACTAAATATTCGTTTTTGGGCTAAATTGATCCATTTTACCAGCGGGTATTTCCTTTAAATTTCTAATTATTACATTAAAAGGATTAAGTTATTAGAAGGACCGGACGGACGTCCGGACCAACTCAGAACTGATGTTCGGACCAATTCAGAGATAAGGACCGAACGGATGTCCCTACCAATTTTGGACAGATGTCCGGA
>JAOUKG010000258.1 GCA_029882725.1 Cyclobacteriaceae bacterium | reverse complement strand
GCCGAAGTAAATCCATTTGGCCCTGTCCATAAATAAGAATACGTAGTTCCTCCGGTTGGAGTGATGGCCAATGAACCATTGGGAGAAGTACAACTTGAATTTCCAACATCACTATCTAATGTCACACCGATAATTGGAGTATTTAAAGTTACAGGGATTAAAAGTGAATTTACACACCCACTGGTAATATCTGTAACATCAACAGTATAATTACCCGCTTCAAGATTTGTAATATCTTCATTTGAAGATGTATAACCATTGGGACCGGACCAACTATAGGAATAGGTTCCACCTGCACCTGAAGCTGTTATCGATATGACTCCTGAATAAGGGGCGATACACCTGTCATTTGGCGTAACTACATCTGAAACAATCGTTACCGTGGGATTTGTAAGCACCACATCGATCGTAGCAGAACAAACTGAAAAGTCATCATCAACCGTCAAAGTATAAGTACCGCCTTCAAGCCCTACAATTGAAATGGGCGTACCCGTCGTATTTACTCCATTGGAGGAGTATCCAGCAGTGCCTGTCCAATTATAAGAATAACTTCCTGAACCTTCGGTTAAAGAAACAGTAATAGCACCATCGGGTGTTATACAAGAAGTATTGTCTGTTTTAGAATCTTCACTTATTACTATGGCATTATATGCAACTAAAGTAGGCGAAGGATGAGCTGCAGAATAAGTATTAATAGACAATGGACCATTTACTATAATAAAATCATATGAGCTTGCAAATAATCCAATACCATTATAATCAAAACGATATGGCACACCCACATCTAATGTCGCATTTACAAATTGGAAAAAAATTGGATCAGGACCTTCAACGAAACTTAGTGTTGCCTGGTTACCAATTGCAGAATTCAGTGTGAATTCCAAGTATCCATTATCCAAGCCATCGCAAGCATTGGACACAAAAACATCAACATTAAGTGCACCATTCACATAATTGACGGTTTGAGCAGATACCATTAAACTGAACAGAGCAATGAAGCCTGACAGTAATATCTTGTTTTTTAAAAAATTCATCGTAAATACGCTCATTTAGTCTAAAAAATTACTTCAGTTCTATTTTCCCTTTAACTTTACAACCTTTACCCCCAAACACCATGTACTCATATTTACCTGGTTGTAAATCTTGTACTTTGGGTGTTTCAAATTGTTTACTAATCAAGTTTCCATCCTCTTTAAAAAAAATATAATGAATTTCGGAAACCACATTGGAAACCTGAAGTTCAAATGTAAAAAGACCATTACTCTGTTTGGTTATATTCTCTTTTATTTCCCAATCAGTGCAATCCGGGCTATTTCTAAAGGAAAAAGACAAAAGCAAGACACTACAAATGAAAATAGTCACTAAAATTTTAATTCTGGCCATAATTAAAAAATTTACTTGTTAATCAGTTTAAAAAGTAGTTTGTAACCATATATAGAGGATTACTAACTATTACACCATGTAAATATTACCTTTCATTACTTACATTCAAAAAGCAATAATTCACAAAAATAAAAAATACCTATACAGGTAAGATTTATACAAAAAAAACACAAAAAATATTTTAATTAATTGTAAGTTAATATTTTCTGTTTAAAATTTCACTTAAAATTAAAGCTTTTACAAGTGAGTTACGATCTGAAAGTGACTCTTTAATTTCCGCAAGTGTATCATTTTCTTGTATTTTATCCGAATCATATTCCTTGAAGTGCGAAAATTCAGGGTGAACCTCAGGGTCGTTCAACTTCCTTTGAGCATCTTTGATTGCGTTCTGATACACATTATCAATTTCATCATCATCATCAGGAAATCGACTTTCCGAAAACTCATAAGATTTCTCTCTTGGTTTCTCTATTTCAACACTTTCCCTCCTGATTTCCTTCGGTGCAGGAGCGGGATCCTGTTTACTTTTGAATTCCCGTAACAAGTCTTCAAAAGTAATTTCCGGTCTTGAACTTTCCTCCGGACCATCTTCGGGTAAGTTTTTTTTCTTTTTCCCAAATAATTGGCTCAGTAACCCTATACCAATAACCACCAAATAAAAAAGTAAATTGTCATCCATCTCATAGCAAATTTATCATTTTTAATTATAAATTTGTTCTCTTTTGGGAAAATCTCACATATAATTTAAAAAATGCTGCTAAATAAACTTGAAATAAAGGGATTTAAGAGCTTTGGTGATAAAGTAACCATAAACTTTGATGAGGGAATTACAGGTATTGTAGGACCCAATGGTTGTGGTAAATCGAACGTAGTAGATTCAATACGATGGGTTCTTGGGGAACAAAAAACCAAAACCCTAAGATCGGAAAAGATGGAAAACATCATTTTCAATGGAACTAAGTCAAGAAAGGCTACCCAAATGGCTGAAGTTTCTCTTTCTTTTAAAAATACAAAAAACTTACTACCTACGGAGTATTCTGAAGTTACCATTTCGAGAAGGTATTTTAGAAGTGGGGAAAGTGAATATTTATTGAATGGAATTACATGCAGGCTGAAAGACATTACCAATTTATTTTTGGATACAGGAATTGCCAGCAATAGTTATGCAATTATAGAATTAGGGATGGTAGATGATATCCTTAACAACAAAGACAATTCACGACGAGCTTTATTTGAACAAGCAGCAGGTATTTCAAAATTTAAAAAAAGAAAAAAGGAGACACTCAAAAAACTTGAGGATACAGATTTGGATCTAGAAAGAGTGGATGATCTTTTGTTTGAAATAGATAAAAATATGAAAAGTCTGGAAAAACAAGCCAGACAAACCGAGAAATACTATCAATTAAAAGAAGAGTATAAAACCTTAAGTCTTCAACTGGCTTCTTTAATTTTAAAAAAGCAGAACCAAAATATTGAAAATTTTCAAAAACAAATTGAAAATGAAAATGACAAAAGGTTACAAACCCAAAATCAAATCACCACACTAGATTCTCAGCTTGAAAAGGCAAAAACAGATCTTATTTTAAAAGAAAAAACACTTTCTTCCAGACAAAAAACACTTAATGGTAAAGTTGCTGAAATACGGCATTATGAAAATGAGAAGAAAATAAAAAGTGAACGTTTACGCTTTTTAAATGACAAAACAGATTCCTTGAAGGAGCAAATTGAATTGGATAAAAAAAGTAGTGATCGGGCTTCATTTAGTATTAAGGGACTTTACTCCGAATTAGAAGAAGCTGAAAAACAATTTGATGAAACAAAAAAGAAAAAAATAGACCACCTTGAGGAATTTGAAAGAGCAAAACAGGTTAATGAAAGATTAAAAGAAGAAGTTGATACCTTAAGAAAGATACATAGAAACAAACAAGAGGAAAGTTACCAAATCAACAAATCCCTGGAGATCAAAGAAATTCAAATCAACTCATTAAAAAAGGAATTAGAGAAAACCAGTGTAGATAGTGAACAGCAAAATACTGACATTGAAAGTTTTGAAGGTAAAATATTCTCACTTGAAAAGGAAATTCAATTAAAAACAGAGGAGCTACAAAAACTTAAAAAAGTTGAAAAGGAGACCTTACAACGCATTACAGATACCGAAAAAACCATCGAAGTTGTTCGTGAGGAATTAAGTCAGGCGAACAGAAAACTGGATGCACGTCAAAATGAGTACAGTCTCACTAAATCACTGGTTGAAAACCTGGAAGGGTTTCCTGAAGCTATTAAATTTTTAAGTAAAAAATCCGGTTGGAACAAAAAAGCTCCATTACTTTCTGACATTCTCACCACAGACGATAATTATAAGGTAACTATTGAAAACTATCTTGAGCCTTTTCTAAACTACTATATAGTGGATACGGAGGCAGAGGCTTATCAGGCTATCAATATTTTAAGTGATGCGGCAAAAGGAAAAGCCCATTTTTTCATATTGGATTCATTTAAAACATTCAAACCCTCGGAGCCTCTTTTGTATGATCATGCTTTCCCGGCAACGGAAATAGTAGAATTTGAAAGTAAATACAATAAACTTATCTCATTTGCATTAAACAATGTCTATATAGTAGAGGGAGCTGATATCACAGACCTAAACGGAGATGATTCAACTATTTTTATTACAAAAAGCGGAAAATACACCAAAAGAAAATTCAGTTTAAGTGGTGGTTCTGTTGGGTTATTCGATGGAAAAAAAATAGGTAGAGCCAAGAATTTGGACAAACTTAAAATTGAAATAAAAAATCTCGAACAGAAAATAAACCATGTAAACTCCAGTCTTACTGAACAACAAGACTCTTTACAAAAGCTCAAAGATTCTATTCAAGCGGAGAAAATAGAAATACTTCAAGATGAAATCCATCATTTAAATGAACAACATATAGCTATTAAAACCAGAAAAGAGCAGTTTGTTGAAATGATAAATCGCTCTGATTTGAAAAAAGAAGATATTGAAGTTGATATTTTAAAGCTAACCAAGGAAATTCAAGACCTCACCCCTACTCTTAAGAATGTAACGGAAGAACTCGACTACAACATTGAGAAATTAGGCGACAGAGAAGAGGAGTATGAAATTCAAAATCAGTTGCTTTCACAAAAATCGATAACATACAACGAGATTAATGTTCTTTATCATCAAAAAGAAAATCAACTTTCGAGAATAGCACAAGAAATTGAGTTCAAATCAGATTCTTTGAAAGGCAGTCAGGAAAGAATAGAAAAGAATCAATTGGCATTGGAAGAGAACGACAAAGAGATTCGCCAATTACATACAAGTAATCAAAATGATGACCACGACATCATTGATATGCTCGAGGAAAAAGAAAACCTGGAATCTGCATTAAATGAATCCGAAAAAGAATATTATGCTCAACGGGGCTCAATTGATGAATTTGAAAAAGAACAAAGAGAACTTCAGCGTAAAAAGGAACGTATTGATGAAGTTTTATCTGAGTTAAAAAATTCACTTTCCGAAGTAAGGCTTGAAAACGCTTCGGTTTCTGAGAGATTATCTGTTGAATTTAATATCAAAGTTGAAGATATTGTTGAAGATATTGATGCGGGGGAAATTACTACGGAGAGCAATGTAGATCAGAATGAACTCAGGGGTAAGGTAGAAAAAATAAAAAATAAAATTGATGCTATTGGCCCCATTAATCCTATGGCCATGGAGGCTTACAACGAGATCAAAGAGAGAAATGATTTTATAGTTTCACAAAAAGAAGACCTTGTAAATGCAAAAAACTCTTTACTGGCAACCATTGATGAGATAGACGCCGTT
>JAOUKG010000257.1 GCA_029882725.1 Cyclobacteriaceae bacterium | reverse complement strand
AATCAAATTAAGGATTGCCATAGGAGAAGCACTGTTTTCCGAACCACCTACAGCTCTGAATTCGAATTTATTACCTGTAAAAGCAAAAGGAGAAGTTCTGTTTCTATCAGTATTATCAAGTATAATGGAAGGAATTTTATCAATCCCCAACTTCATATACATGTTATCTCCTTTTTCTATTTTCACATTTCCTTTTTTCTCTAGCTCATCAAGAACTTCTGCAAGTTGAGAGCCAATAAAAACAGAAACTATTGCGGGAGGAGCTTCATTGGCACCTAAACGAAAATCGTTACCTGCAGAGGCAATTGAAGCTCTCAAAAGGTCTGCATGTTCATGAACTGCCTTAATTGTAGAAACAAAGAAAGTAAGAAATTGCAGATTTTCCCTTGCGCTGGAGGAAGGCTGGAACAAATTAACACCTGTATTGGTAATTAATGACCAGTTGTTATGTTTTCCAGTTCCGTTAAGTCCTTGAAAAGGTTTTTCATGAAATAAAATTTTTAAATTGTGTCTTTCTGCAACTCTTGACATAACATCCATAAGAAGTTGGTTATGATCGACAGCAACGTTGATTTCCTCAAAAAGAGGAGCAACTTCAAACTGACTTGGTGCCACTTCATTATGACGAGTACTCACAGGTATTCCTAATTTTAAAGCTTCTGCCTCAAAATCTTGCATATAATCATATATTCGGGAAGGAATAGCTCCGAAATAATGATCATCCAACTGCTGGCCACGAGCAGGTGAATGCCCAAAAACAGTGCGTCCACACATTACCAAATCAGGACGTACAGAAAATAAGGACTTATCTACTGCAAAATATTCCTGTTCACATCCTAAAGAAGCTTTTACACGTGTTACTTTCCTGTCGAATAATTGACAAATTTTTGTAGCAGCCTCATCAACACGTTGAATACTTTTCAATAAAGGAGCTTTATTATCAAGGGCTTCACCTGTATAAGAAACAAAAATGGTAGGAATACACAAGGTTACTCCATGTAAAAACATAGGTGAACTTGGATCCCAAGCGGTATAACCTCTAGCTTCAAAAGTGCTTCTGATTCCACCACTAGGGAAACTTGACGCATCAGGTTCCTGTTGAACTAAAGCAGAACCTTTGAATTTTTCCATTTTACTTCCGCCATCAAAAAAAGAGTCGTGCTTTTCTGCAGTACTACCTGTTAATGGTTGAAACCAGTGTGTATAGTGAGTTGCCCCCTTTGACATTGCCCAGGATTTTGCCCCAGCTGCTACTGCTTCAGCAATTTCAGGTTCAATCTTTTCACCTTTTTCAATAGCTCTTTTTGCTTTTTTAAAGGTTGCGGGTGATAAATAGGATTCCATTTCCCTCATACCAAATACATCAGATCCAAAATAATCTGAAATTTTAGAGGAAGGTGGGGTAGGTCGAACTTTTGGTCTGCTTGAAGCAGCTTCTAAAGCCTTGAATCTTAAATTAGCCATTATTCTTTTCTTTTTTAATTGTTTGGTATGCAAAATTAAAAAATATTGTGAATGTGGGTAGTTTTTAATCTAGTATTTAATAAATATTTACTGAATTTTTAATTTCAGGGTTAAAAAAACCCGATTTTAGATATATATTTAAAATATAGAGCTAAATTATTGAAGGTTACCTAATGAATTTAAAGTTTATAAATACTATAAAAATAAAACATATGTTTAAACGTTATAAAAATTGGAAACAAAAGAAGGTAAAGTAACGTTTATCCATAAAAACAAAACTGAAATGTT
Source organism: Cyclobacteriaceae bacterium (assembly GCA_029882725.1). Lineage (GTDB taxonomy): Bacteria > Bacteroidota > Bacteroidia > Cytophagales > Cyclobacteriaceae > JAHEMU01. The sequence continues at coordinate 3,496 of JAOUKG010000257.1, read as the reverse complement.
AAACCTGATAGGTATTACCAAAAGCAAAAAAATGAAAACCAACAAAGTTGGCAACTCATATAACAGAAATTTTACCCTGGCACGTCTAAATCTTGAAGTTTTAAACCAGGAGGAAAAATTTGGTTCCACCAGGGAATTACTGGATAGTTTGTCTGTTTAGCAGTCCCGATTATTATATTTAGTCATTGGTTAAAAAAAGTTGGCATATCTATAAATTAACCTTTGGGGTGAATACTTATACCCATAATAATCAGATTCTCATAGCATTTCCCTAAAAAAAACAACCTCAAACAACATTTTTCAAACCGGATAAAATCCGAGAACAATGCCTATTAGTAAATGGGTTATTTCAGAAGTAGTGCCTTTGTATAAAAAACGGATTCGGAAAATAAAAAGGGAATACGCATCATTTACATTCAAATGCTAATAAGAAGTAAGATGAGCCTAAATAGGATTAAAACCTGTATTGGTTTTCTTGCATAGATATTCAATAAATCAGATACTTAATAGAAAACAATAGAGACATGGGATAGAGACGCGATAAATCGCGTCTCTACGTTTGCCATGACTGAAATCGAGGTTGTTAGCAACCCTCAGAAATAATTACCAAAATTCAAAAAAAAATAAAGCTGTAAAGCTGTATTTTTAATTAGTGCCCAAAATCTTAAATAATTCATCAAGATTGGGAGTTATAATAATTTCAGTACGTCTGTTTTTATTTCTTCCTTCAGCAGTATCATTGGTATCAACAGGGCTAAATTCACCTTTTCCCGCTGCAGTTACCTGATCCGGAGCAAGTCCCGCTTTTATTAATATCCTTACAATTGAAGTAGCACGCATTACACTTAAATCCCAATTGTCATTCATATATTGACTCACTCTACTTATTGGAACGTTATCAGAATGCCCTTCAACCATTATTGATAAATCTTTTTGATCTTTAATTGCAACAGCCAGTTGTTGTAGCGCATTTTGTCCCTTAGGATCCACTATTACACTTCCAGAGTTAAACAATAATTGTTCTGCCAAAGACACATAGACTTTCCCATTTTTAACCTGAACAGTAAGGTCATTTTCTTTGAAATTCAACAATGCATCTGTAATTCTTTTTCTCAAGGCATTTACAGCCTCATCCTTTCTGGCAAGAATATCTTCCAATTCTGCCACTTTCTTTTCCCTCTCAGCAAGATCAGCGGCCAATTCCTCGTTTCTTAATCTTACCCCTTCCAACTCCTCACGCGTTTCTTGTAACTTGGACTGTTGTTCTGCCAAATCTTTATTGAGCTTTCCACTATTATTTAGTAAATTATTGTAGTACACTTCCAGCTTGTCGTACTCCGATTGAAGTTCTTTTAGTTTTTGCGTATTTTCCCTCAATTCGGCACCTATATGCGCCGTATCATTACGTAGTGCCAAAAGTTTATCATCCAATTCTTCCATATCAAATTTGGCCTGAGAAAGACTATCCTTATTACTAACCAATTCCCCTTCCAATTGAACTTTCTCTGCAAGAAGTTCATTGTATTTCTTTTGGGTAACACAGCCTACCATTACTATCGAAAAAAGTATTCCAAAAAATATTCTCATGTTTTATTTCTTTTTTTTACAAATATCATAATTCTATCAGCAAAAGGAAGACAGTATCTATATATTTGCATATATGCAGGCAAAATTCATTAAAACAAAGCTTGATAAACGTAGAGAGGGTGAATTGTATAGAGCGTTGCAAACCCCTGGAACGGGAATTGATTTTTCATCAAATGATTATTTGGGTTTGTCAAATTCACCCGACCTGGAAAATTTCATTAATAATTCTCTAAAAGAAACAACATTACCTCACGGGTCTACGGGCTCACGGTTACTTACAGGGAATCACTCCTTTTTTGAAAAGGCAGAACAATTCCTGACTACTTTTTTTCAAGGAGAAGACACTTTGCTCTTCAATTCAGGATATACAGCCAATCTGGCATTGCTTTCATCTATTGCCGGTAAAAATGATACATTCCTTATTGATGAAAAGGCCCATGCAAGTATTAAAGATGGGGTAAGATTATCGCAAGCCAAACATTTCAGCTTTAGACACAATTCTGCTGAAAGTTTGGAAAAAAAAGCACTTAAAAGTTCCGGAAACATATTCGTTGTTATCGAGTCTGTCTATTCAATGGATGGAACCAGTGCCGATTTAAAAAACATTGTAGAGGTATGTATAAAACATGGCCTCTTTTTAATTGTAGATGAGGCTCATTCTACTGGTATTAACGGGCGTTATGGTGAAGGTTTTGTCCTTGAACAGAGCCTTGATCAACATGTTTTCGCCAGAATTCATACTTTTGGAAAGGCTATTGGAAGTCATGGCGCTTGCATTGTAGGAAGCAGGGAACTTAAGGAATATATAATTAATTTCTCCAGACCATTTATTTATACCACTGCCATGCCCCCATCGCAAGTGTTTCGAATTATAAAAACGCTGGAATTCCTTAAAAAAAACACTTCAATAATCGATACTTTAAAAAATAATATATCCTACTTCACAAAACTGGGGAACGATATACCCGAACGGTTTTTTCAGAAAACCAGTTCTCCCATACAAGCATTCCTTTTTTCTGGAAATAAAAACGTAAAAACTTTAGCAAATCAATTAAAATCAGAGGGTTTTGACACATTCCCTATTCTCTACCCTACTGTATCTGAGGGTGCCGAAAGAATTCGGATATGCATTCATGCCTTTAACACACACCTTGAAATGCAACAACTCACAAACACATTTTCGTGCTATCTTAATAAATCGTTATGAAAATCTTTATAACTGCCATAGGAACAGATTCAGGCAAAACTCTGGTTTCGTCCATACTGGTGGAATATTTTAAAGCGGACTATTGGAAACCAATTCAATGTGGCTTACCTCGTGATACCGATGGCGTGAGATCATTGATATCGAATAATAAAAGTGTATTTCACGATGAAAAATGGTTATTGAAAACACCTGCTTCCCCTCATTTTGCAGCTGAAGTTGAAGGCATAGATATTGAATTAAATGATTTTAAGATTCCTGAAACATCAAACCACCTTATCATTGAAGGAGCTGGTGGTTTACTCGTTCCAATAAATAATAAGGAATGTGTTATTGACCTGGCCACCCATTTTAAGTGCCCGGTTATTTTAGTTGCTAACTTGTATTTAGGAAGTATAAATCACACATTATTATCCCTTGAATACCTTAAAAGCAAAGACATTTCAGTATTAGGCGTTATTTTTAATGGGGAAAGCAATAAATCCTCTGAAAAAATCATAGAAATGAAATCTCCTTTTCCAATACTGGCAAAAATCCCGCACCTGGATAGAATTGATAAACAGTCTGTTAAAAAAATAGCGAACAATCTTAAAATCACCTTGAATGAATAAAAATCTTAAAAAAAGAGATCAGGAAGTGGTATGGCATCCATTTTCACCAGTAAAAGGAGGCTTTCCCATACTGCCTTTAGTGAAGGCAGAAGGC
>JAOUKG010000256.1 GCA_029882725.1 Cyclobacteriaceae bacterium | reverse complement strand
CCGGTCCCACCTATACTTTTAGTTAAATATATACATTATGAAAATCTATACTATCATACGTTCTGATAAGCAATACATAAGCTATTGCAATGATTTAGAAAAAATGACCAAGGATTATCAAATCAATTCAAATGAAGGTCTTTTAGATATGATTGACACACTCACCTTATTAATTGAAAAATATGATGAAGAACACTCTAAGTCTGAAGATGTTGACCCAATCGTATTATTGAAGTGCTTGATGAACGAAAATAGATTGAACCAAAAAGATCTGGCCGAGTTACTGCAAATCTCCAAAGGCCACCTGTCAGATATATTGAATTATAAAAAAGGACTCTCTAAGAATGTTATCCGGATACTGGCTGAGCGGTTTAAGGTACGTCAGGATGCATTAAACAAACCATATACATTATCAGTAGAGCACAATAAGAATTACCCTGATGCAGAAATGAAGAAACGCAAAAGCCTGTTGAAACTGAAGTGAAAAATAAAGTGGGAGGGTGATCCGGATAAGAGGGCCCTATTTATATTTGTCCTACGATACGTTCTATGAAGGTACGCCAGAACCTTTATTAAAAGATAAATCCATCAATAGATTGTGTAAACCCCAACAAAATCAAAATTTAAAAACTTAAGTAAAGACTAAATTTAAATGAACTCTTACAAATTTTCAATTCCAAGAACCCTACCTCTTCAACCACACCGCCATCTCCCCAATCTCCCTGTGTGCCCAGGCATAATAAGGCACTACGGTGAGTGTTGGGCTGCTAATTTTACCCAGACCACCCAGTAATGACTCATCGTAAGTGAATATATAATCTTCACCTTCAGGGATAATCATGTTTAGTACCCCATCTGGATTGTCTACTTGCTCGGCGCAATATACCAACGGTCCCCGTTCAATTGCTATTTTTCCAATGTTGGCCTCTACCAGTTCGTGGCTTTTTACCTTTCTAACGGGCATGTCAAAAGTAATGACGATCTTATCTCCTTTTTGCCATGCCTTATTCTCAATAAAGATGTAGCCATTTTCAACATTGGCCTTGGATTCCTGGCCGTTGACCAATACAGAAAAGGAGGGGTTTTCATTATCAATATACTGGTACAAATCACCATCCAATACTTCGTTGCGTGCCCAGCCGGGTACTCTTAGTTTAAAGGAAGCATCGATACTTTTCTCACTCAAAACTGCCAGTTCCACACGGCCATCCCAGGGGTAGTTAGTGGTTTGTGATAGTTTAAATATCTGGTCATTTAACGGTATATCCGCTTCACTCCCGATGTATAGGTTTACATAAACCTCATTGCCTTTGGTTGAATAGATATACCCGGGAAGGGACGGCATGATGCGTACTACATTTACCGGACAGCAGGAGGTATTGAACCAGGGAGATCGACCGCATACCCCGTGATTGAATTTATCGATTCCGTCTGTTTCCAGGGGATTTGGGTAAAAAAACGTGTTCCCTTCCAGCGATACACCCGCAAGAAAGCCATTATAGAGTGTCCGTTCAAAAACATCCATGTATTTCACTTCTCCACTTTTCAGAAACATCCGGTGGTTCCAGAGCATCAATGCGATGGCCGCACAAGTTTCCGTATAGGCTGTCGCATTGGGCAGCTCGTAGTCGGGTCCAAAGCCTTCATGTTGTGGCTCAGCACCTATTCCTCCGGTCAGGTATATCTTTTGATGTACAATGTCTTCCCATATTTTATCCAGTGCGCCGTCATAGGCTGTGTCTCCGGTCAGGGCAGCCACATCGGTTGCGCCACTGTAAAAATAGCCGGCCCGAACAGCATGCCCAACAGCTTCCTCCTGATCCTTCAACAGCTTGTGATCTTGCTGGTATTTCCCTGAATACTTTCCATTGTCCAGGTTATGCCCCTGTGCGTTACCCCGCTGATCAACAAAGAATTTGGCCAAATCAAGATAGCGTTTTTCTTCGGTGAGTCGGAAAAGCTTCACCAACCCTATTTCTATTTCCTGATGGCCGGGAACCCCCATATTTTTTCCTGGCCCAAAGACACTGTCTATCAGGTCAGCATTTTTTATAGCCACATCCAGCAGTGTTCTCTTGCCTGTGGCCTGATAGTGCGCTACGGCGGCTTCATACAAATGACCTACATTGTATAATTCGTGGTGTTGTACCAGGCTGGTCCAACGTTCTTCTCCAGCACCATCGGCTGCTTTTGAGGGGTCAATGGTTCGGTTGGTATACAAATAGCCATCTTCTTCCTGCGCTGATGCTATTTTGTGTATTAAATCATCCAGATAGGCGTCAAGTTCAGGGTCGTCATGAACCTGTAACGAATAGCTTGCCCCCTCTATTACTTTAAATACGTCCGAGTCATTGTAGAAAATCCCCTCAAATTCACCTTCTTCCAGTCCACCGGCAATGGCAAAGTTGCGATGACGTCCTGTTTCTTCGCCTTTTTCGAAATCGTAGGGAATAGTTACTTTCCGGTTAGTCTCCAGACGCGGAGCCCAGAAGTTATCGTTGATATTGACAGCGGTAAAGGCCACGGGAGTAATGGGGTAATCCAGAGTAGATGGCTGCTCTGGCAGGGTGGTTTTTGTTTGCTCATCTGTCGAGCAGGACACAAGAGTTAATAGGCATATCAATCTGAATAAGAAGTTGTGATGCATGGTCTTATCGTTTTTTAACCCGTAATAAAATCTCTATTTTATAATCCGGGTAATTGAGTTGAGTCTAAATTTATAGGGTAATGTTTTCCCCCTTTATACCCTCCAAATATAACATAATTTCAGTCTTGATAGGCGTATATTTTCCTTAACTAAACAACATTGATTTGTCAATTGTGTATTATTAGATTTATTTTTGCAATTATCAAATTTTCAGAATCATGTCTTCTTATTTTTGTCTCTGTAGGCTACTTGGTCAGAATTAATCCACATCAAACAAAGAAGAATCAATGCCCGGAATCACATGTAGTGCGTTTTTATAATAAATTTTCTGTAAAACAGAATCGGGGAGAGCCAAGCCATACATTTTCCAGTGAGCATGCCGTTTTCTGTAATAATCGAAATACTCATCGTTAGTCTCCAGCACCCTGAAATAGGTGTAGTATTCTTCCTTTTTATAGGTGTCTTTTCCCATTAATACCCTATCCTGATAGTCTATTAACCATGCCCTTGCTGTTACGGGTTGTCGTCCTAATTCGGCTAAAACAGCTCCTAATTCCGTATATACGTTCGGCATTTCATCCAACAACTTACCCAGTCGTGGCAAGTCGTTGCCAAACCAACCCAAATGAGCAGCGATGAATTTAGTCTTCGGATGTTTCCTGAATACAGCATGTTGTTCGCCCATTACTTCCTCGAAAGAGGGGTTATTTTTCGGGTCTTTGTACCTGCCGGGGTACTGCTTGAGCTCTAACCATCGCTCGTTGTGTTTATCTTTCGGCAACCAGAAAGCAGCAGGTTCGCCCGTATGGATCAAAACCGGGATCCCCAATTCACCACATTTAGCCCAGATAGGGTCCAGCCGGGGATCATCCACTTTTATTCTATTTCCCTCGTTATCCTTCTCGGTGAGGCCTAAGTTTTTATAAACCTTCAGCCCTTTAACTCCCTTCTCTACAGCCTCTTCCATCATAGAAAGTGTTTCATTTGGCCAACCCTCATCATCCAGTTGTTCAAAATCGATATTCATAAAAAGAACGAATCTATCGCTGAATTTTTCATTGACATTATCAAGAGACCATTCCAGGTATTTCCCTCTAAAACCACTCAGGTTAACCATTACCGACATATTCAGATCGTCCATTTCACTAACCAGGTTATCCAGATTTTGAACAGGCATAGTAAACTGATGATTATGGACATCAATGAAAGGAAATTTGGCCTTTGTTAAAAGGTGCTCCGGGACATGAAGTGTAGAAACAGGCTCATATTCTTCTATATCCATCACTTCAAGTCGATATTGAATTTTACCGATCAGCCAATAGGCAAGACCCAGAAACAACAAAACTGAAAAGGGGAGAAGCACCCATTTCTTTTTAGAAAAAGCCATTTGTTATTGTATTGCTACCGGAACAGTGAACAAGGTTTCAACCCAGCTAAAGTTAATCATAACACCCGTATCTGTTGTGCTATACCCAATGGTAAAGGTCTCTACTTCAGCGGCAGGTTTTTCAACAGGAGCCTCAATAGTCACCACATCCAATTCATTATCAGGTTCTGCTGCACCAAAGAAAACACCTGTTTCACTATTTAATATAACTTTGAAAGCATTTGCTCCGGGAATGGCATACATTCTGTAGGTTCCCGCTTTTATGGGTTCACCACCGAAGATAACATCCTTATTGAAGGTAATTTCAGTAGCAGCATTCGCACCCAGTCTCCAGTATTTCCCAAAAGGCTGCAGCGCCTCCTCTTTTTCTTCACCAAAAATAAGTCTTCCCTTTTTTGAAGGTTGGCTATAGTTAACCGTGATTTCTAGTCCACCTTCGTTATAAACAGCCGTAGCCGGCGGACTTACAGGCGTTGCGAAAAACAATCCATAAACAGCCCAGAGAACAAAGAGTAGAAAGGTTACACCTATTCCGATAAATATTTTCTTTTTCATAATCATTTTTTTAGATGTTGAATGTACGGAAAATATGTCAACTCATTGCAATTTGGGGTGGGGTGGATGGAAGTGTTGTTTATATTACTTCCTTCAGGCGTATTGGTTGGTTATTTAACACAAAATTGGCAAGATGATTTAGAGACTGAAATAAATTTTCTTGCCATAATTCCTGACGATATGTAACCTAAATTCGTTGCGATGTACATATCTGAGAATTATGTTATATACTTCCTTCGTCAGTATTAAGAAAATTTATATTGTCGTTATATGATGTACTTGCGTTATGTTAATATAACCTTGGTTTTAAATTCTGTTTGTACCCTGACGGTAGGAGGAGTGCAAACAGGAATTTAATCAGGTTATATTAGCGCAGCTCGGGTAAAAAAAGTTTTATTCATTCCTTGAAGGTAACACTCTTTTGGAGGAAGAATGGAACCAAATGTGTGTGAAGTGACCATTGAGGTTTTCATTTCCCGGTAGGATACTGAATATGCTTCTTTTTAAAGTCCGTTATCTAGTCTTTTAGTTTTATATTAACATTATCCAATAATTCATTCTGAAACTTCATGATACGGAGTAAATCATGCATTGCATTTAGATTCCCTAATTGACAGGCTACAATTTCTTCTAAATCAATTTTAGTATTTCGGTATCGAGA
>JAOUKG010000255.1 GCA_029882725.1 Cyclobacteriaceae bacterium | reverse complement strand
ACCCTCAAACGTAATTTCTGTTCCTGCATATTTACCATATAAAACGGTATCGCCTGGCTTTACAGTCAAAGGCTCATCTTTTTTTCCGCTTCCTACAGCTATTACTTTTCCCTTTTGAGGTTTTTCTTTTGCAGTGTCAGGGATAATTATACCTGAAGCTGTCTTCTCTTCGGCAGCCGCAGATTCTACAAGAACACGGTCTGCAAGTGGTGTAATATTGATTTTAGACATTTTAGTATTTATAATTTAATTGTTCATAATTTAATACATCACCATCTCCCTTTGCATTTAATGTGCCAATCCTTTTTACAGGGATATTTAAGACAGATTTGCATTTTTGAAGCTTATTTTCTTAAATACAGGTCAATTTATACTGACAAATTTTCCGATTTCTTCAATTACTTGACAGATTTTCGTATATTCTATGTCATTAATGTTTGAAATTGTATTTGATTTAAAAAATAACTGGATGAATGATTTTAAAACCCTTACTGCTGGTTGGTACTCTTCTCAACCTGTAGATTTTGAATACAATCAATACAGATTATTGGCATATATTCAAATGGTGAAAAATGCATATCTTAAAAGTGAAGTATACCCTATTCTCAATGATGTGAAGTTTCATTTTGATGACATGTATTCTGTATTGGATAGATCAAATACTTTGAATAATAACTGGAAGGGGCAGTTAAGAGGTATTGATAATGAAAACAGGAAGTTACTTTATGACTCTTCTTTTCAACTCAGTAAAGAATTGGAAGAAGTGATCAGGACATTGGAATTTTCAGTTCCTAAACTCGATTCAGTAATACAAGAAGGTAAGGATATTGAAAATTTCGTGATAGATAATTGTTTGGTTGAACCAGTGGGCCTTCTTCCTTTATATAAAAAGGAGGGTTATCTTTTTCTTCAAAATCATAAACCTGCCGAAATTTATATTTATCGGTTTTCGGGTAGGGTTTTAAATAGCGATAATTTTGGGAAAGCACATGTACGACTAAGTTTTCTTCATAAAACATCAAGAATGATTGGGGAATCACTGACATCAGTAAAAAGAAACATTATAAAAAAATTCAAAGAATTGCCTAACCCTGCCACTTTTGTAATGAGTACCAAGATGGTTTTTCCAATAGAATTAACCCTCATACCTTTAGCTGGCAAATTAATTGCAGAATGTATAGAAGATTAATCCTATTGTATTGATCTACTTAATCTAATAAAATTAATTAGAACTGTCTGGGTCAGTGTCGAGTGGTTGAAGGATTTCTTCAGTTCCTTCAGGTAAGTTATTGATATTTGGAATATCTAAACTTGGAGCTGCATCTTCAACCCTGTCTGAAAAATCATTAGGATTTGAATCCGAAATCTTCATATTACTAATCATGGAAAGAGCCATTATGGAAATAGCTAAACCCCAGGTTAGTTTTTCAAGTAGGTCGGAGGTCTTTTTTACACCAATCATACTACTTGTCGAAGATCCACCAAATTGGCTGGATAACCCTCCTCCTTTACTGTTTTGTGCAAGGATAACTAAGATTAAAAGTACGGAGGCAAAGATTATAAGGCTTACAATGAAGATACTCATATTACTAGTTTTCTAAATTCTTTATTTGGGCTGCAAAGTAAGTCTTTTTTTGGGGATATTTCCAAATTAATTTCTTGTAAATCTCTATAGCTTTAGTTTTTTTTCCTTGTTGAGCCATGATAACAGCTAAATTCTCAGAAATGAGATCATCTTTAAAACTAACACTTTCTCTTGCTAAATCCTGAGTTTCGGCATCTATATCTTTCAGGTCTTCTTTAGGAGGTTTTATTTTTGGATTTAGGGTAATAAAATTTTTAATAACCTCATTCTGTTCTTCCTGCTTAGGGCCAAGTTGTTTTTCTTCTTTCTTTTCAATTTCTGAAATTATTTCTACATCTTTTTCAGGTAAGTTTTCATTGGATGAACTATTAAAGTCTTGATTTTCTTCTAAATTATTCTTTTCCTCAGTTATTGATTTCTCAGTTAATAATTCATTTTTATCACTTTCCTTTTGCTGAGCAGGAGCATCTGGATTTACATTATTTTTTATATTGTTTAAAGCCTCAGGCTCTTGAATCTTATCTACGGGTACGTCTAATGTTGACTCTCTTTCATTTTGTTCAATTTCGTCTTGGTCATGAAATTGTTTAATGTTCCTTTGTAACTCAAAAGCATTTTCGATTATTTCCTTTCTCAAAATTTCCATTTCTCGATCATGTTCAGAAGAAACAGAAGTCTGAATAGATTCAATGGAAATTACCTTTGTTACCTGTTTCTGAACTGTTACTTTGCTTTCAACAGGAGTTGTGGGCTTTGGTGTAGTGGGTGCTTCTTCAGTTACAGGTTGAAGGATCCCGGTTTTTTGGATGTATTTTTTTAATATGGATCTATCTGTAGAATAAATTGCAGCATGACCAAGTTTTTTTTGCGCCTCTGAAGAGTTGTTAATTATATGAGATTTAGCGGCTAAGGCATGTATTATCTGGCTATACGGGTAATCTGCCTGAAGCTTATCAAGCAGCTTCAAATCTTCGTCATTAGCCTTCTCAGCGTTATGGACTAAATGAATAAATTTCTTCTTGTTCAAACTATTTTGACTAAATGCACATTAAAATTAAATAAAATTTACCAATTGGCAACCGACTCGTTGAATATATTGAGAATGATTTGATCATAAATCTCTTTTATTAGATCTTCTTCTACGTCGGCAACAGTTAAATTGGAGTCGAAATCCTGGAAAGCCTGGAAATTCTTACTGAAATCAAATTCATCGTTATTGACATTAGTAAAACTAGCTGAGACGACAATGGTTAGCCGGGTTTGATCTGATGTCGGAAATGCATCCCGGGTATTTCCAGCAGTTGCAGCGGCAGGGGTAAGCCTATAACTAACAATAGACCCCTCGAGTAATAGGTCTCCATTGCTGTCAACGAATTGCAAACTTGTATTTCTCTGGTAATAGTCACGTAAATTGTCGGTAAACACTTGGGCAAGGTCCGGCGGCCCGTTGTCAGCGTCATTGAAAAAATTACTTATAGTTATAGTCTCTGCATCAATATTTACTCCTGTAAAGGAATAATTCACCGTACACCCCGAAAACAGAATGCAGAAAACAAACAACAATTTAATAGTTATCTTCGAGGTCATAATGCTTAATTTTCCTATATAATGTTCTTTCAGATATACCTAAATCTTGAGCGGCATATTTGCGTTTATTATTGTTTTTCCTTAATGCCTTTACAATCAATTCTTTTTCTTTTTTATCCAATGAAAGGTCGTCTTCAGCAGCTTCATGGATAATGTCCTCAACCTCTTCCTCTTTTTCAGAAGGAGAAGATATCAGTATTTCAGGAACTGTATCTTCTTTTTTTGCATCAAGTAGTAAATGACTGGCATGACTGTGTTTGTCCATGTCATTAAATAATTCTTTATGATCTTTTAACAATTCTTCTGGTTCATGAGTTTCTTTCAGCATATTTAATACCAATTTCTTCAACTCAGACATATCTTTTTTCATATCAAAAAGAACTTTATACAATAGGTCCCGTTCTGAAAAACCGTCTGTGCTTTCCTGGTCCTTTCGGTACAACATGGGAAGATTACCTCTTTCAACGGGCAAATAATGCTCTAAATCTTCGGCCGTAATTATTTTATTTTCTGATGACAAAACGGATATTTGGTCAACCAGGTTTTTGAGTTGCCTGATATTACCCGGGAATCGGTACTTAAGAAGTATGGCTTTGGCTTCTTCGTTTAGTGTAATAGGTTTAACTCTGTACTTTTCAGCAAAATCAGAGGCAAATTTCCGGAAGAGTAAATCTATATCCATACCCCTTTCGCGTAAGGGAGGTACAAAAATGGGTACTGTATTTAATCTATAGTACAAATCTTCCCTGAATTTACTGGTTTCAACCTTTCTCATCAGGTTCACATTGGTAGCAGCTACTACCCTCACGTCTGTTTTTTGCACTTTACTACTTCCAACTCTTAAAAATTCACCATTTTCAAGAACACGAAGTAGTCGGGCTTGTGTACTTAGAGGCATTTCCCCAATTTCATCGAGAAAAATGGTACCCCCATTAGTGACTTCAAAATATCCTCTTCGAGCATCATGAGCTCCTGTAAAGGATCCTTTTTCATGTCCAAAAAGTTCTGAGTCTATGGTTCCCTCAGGAATGGCACCACAGTTTACAGCAATAAATTGACCGTGCTTTCTTGGGCTTAAATTGTGTATGATTTTTGAGAATGACTCTTTACCACTTCCACTTTCCCCTGTAATAAGTACCGTCATATCGGTTTGAGCTACTTGTAAAGCCACTTTTATAGCATGATTCAATAAAGGTGAATTTCCTATGATGCCAAACCTTTGTTTTACAGAAGTGATTTCTGAATTTTTTTCCATAGTTTATTCCACTTTTCCTATTAGTGTTCCTGTTGTACAATTTATTATCCTCACTTGTACATAATCACCAATTTTATGATTTCCCTTAGGGAATACTACTACTTTATTTGCACTATTTCTACTTTGAAGATGCTCATTGGATTTTTTTGATATTCCTTCAACTAAAACTTTAAAAACCTTCCCCACATCCATTAAATTTCTTTCGTGAGAAAGTTTTCTTTGCTTTTCAATAATTTCATTGAGACGCCTTTTCTTGGTTTCCATTGGGATATCGTCTTTCATTTTCTTAGCTGCGAGAGTTCCGGGCCTTTCCGAATAATAGAACATATATGAAAAGTCGTATTGAGCGATATCCATAAGTGAAAGGGTTTCCCTATGCTCTTCTTCTGTTTCAGTACAAAAACCTGAAATCATATCTGAACTTATACCACAATCATCACCGATTATACTTCTAATAGCTTCTATTCTATTGATATACCAATCCCGGTCATAAGTTCGATTCATTAATTTCAAAACTCTGGAATTTCCACTTTGAGCCGGCAAATGAATGTACTTGCAGATATTTTCATAACGAGCAATGGTATATAAAACTTCATCGGTAATGTCTTTAGGGTGTGAAGTTGAAAACCTGACTCTCAATAAAGGGTTAACCTGAGCAACCATTTCAAGTAATTTTGCAAAATTTATTGTGTCCTGCTCGTTTTTATTAATACGGGCTTTATTATTCTCGTGAGGAGACCACAGGTAGGAATCCACATTCTGCCCCAATAAGGTCACTTCTTTGTATCCTTTTTCAAAAAGTTCTTTTGCTTCATTTAGTATTGAATGCGGGTCACGGCTTCTTTCTCTG
>JAOUKG010000254.1 GCA_029882725.1 Cyclobacteriaceae bacterium | reverse complement strand
TAAGGAATACTTCTTTTACTTTTTTCTCATCTCAATTTCACTTGTGAACGTAATTATTTATTATCTCACAGGAAGAGGTGTAGGCTCGAAATCGCTTAGTAACTACAAGTTTTACAGAGTGGTTTCTTGGGAGTATGGGCTTGCGGCTGTAATTAATATATTTTTCACCATAAGTTTGCTTTTTTTCAGCATCTTCAATAGTGGAGAAAAATTCGAGTATAGTAATTTCGGATATCTGGTTTATTTTTCACTGGCACTTGTTGCCCTATGGGTAATCAGTTTGCCATTCGTGATTTATTCGGCCAGAATTAAAATTTAATTCATAATTTTTTAAAAAGTACTGTTTTAATGGAGGAATCAGGTGTTTTTAGTTATACTGAGGATAGTATTAAATCCCTGGACTGGAAGGAGCATATTCGGCTTCGACCTGGAATGTATATTGGAAAGTTGGGGGATGGCTCTTCAAAAGACGATGGTATTTATGTGCTTGTAAAAGAAGTCATAGATAACGCTATCGATGAGCATATGATGGGTTTTGGAAAGGTTATCGACGTTGTCATAACCGACCGGCGTGTGGAGGTAAGAGATTATGGACGTGGTATTCCTCTGGGTAAAGTGGTGGATTGTGTATCCAAAATAAATACCGGGGGAAAATATGACTCTGGTGCCTTTCAGAAATCCGTTGGTTTAAATGGTGTGGGTACTAAAGCTGTAAATGCCCTTTCCAATTTTTTTAGGGTTCAGTCCGTGCGGGATGGAAAAACCAAAATTGCTGAATTTCGGCGAGGGGAAATTATTGAGGATGGGATAATAATCAAATCCGATGAACGCGAAGGTTCTCTATTTGTTTTTGAGCCTGATGAAACTGTATTTAAAAATTTTCATTTTATACCAGAATACCTGGACGACCTGATATGGAACTATGTTTTTCTTAATGCAGGGCTAACGATAAATTACAATGGAAAAAAATTCTTTTCGAAGAATGGTTTGTTGGATTTGTTGGACAGGAAAGTTGATGCTGACACTATACGTTATCCTATAATTCATTTGAAGGGTGCAGATATTGAAATGGCACTTACGCACAGTAATCAATATGGGGAGGAGTACTATTCTTTTGTGAATGGGCAGTTTACAACTCAGGGAGGAACACATCTGGCTGCTTTTAGGGAAGCATTGGTGAAAACAATCCGGGATTTTTACAAAAAAGATTTTGATGCTTCGGATGTAAGAGGAAGTATTGTTGGTGCTATTGCTGTAAGGGTTCAGGAACCTGTTTTTGAGTCACAAACCAAAACGAAATTAGGTTCTCAAAATATTGCTCCCGACGGACCCACTCTTAGAACATTTGTAAATGATTTCTTAAAAACAGAGCTTGATAATTATCTTCATCAAAATACTGCGGTGGCTGATGCTTTGTTAAAAAGAATACTGCAAAGTGAAAGGGAACGGAAAGAGATTGCCGGTATCAAGAAATTAGCCAATGAGCGAGCGAAAAAAGCTAATTTACATAATAAGAAGCTGCGTGATTGCAGGGTGCATTTTAATGATACAAAGAATGATAAAAGTGATGATTCTGTAATATTTATTACGGAGGGAGATTCTGCGAGTGGTTCTATTACGAAATCACGGGATGTGCAAACCCAAGCTGTATTTTCACTTCGAGGAAAACCTTTGAATTGTTTCAACCTTACTAAAAAGGTGGTTTATGAAAACGAAGAGTTCAACTTGTTGCAACATGCCTTGAATATTGAAGATGGTTTGGAGGGATTGAGATACGCCAAGATAATTATTGCAACAGATGCCGATGTTGATGGCATGCACATTCGATTATTGTTGTTGACTTTTTTCCTTCAGTTTTTTCCCGACCTGGTTAAAAATGGTCATTTATATATTCTTGACACGCCTCTTTTTAGGGTAAGGAATAAAAAGGAAACATTGTATTGTTACGATGAATCGGAAAAGCAGGAAGCAATCAAAAAGTTAACAGGAAAGCCAGAAATAACAAGGTTTAAGGGTTTAGGGGAGATTTCCCCTGAAGAGTTTGGTCGATTTATTGGAGAAAATATCAAGCTCCAACCCGTTATACTAAGGAAAGACACTCATGTAAGTCAGTTATTGAGCTTTTATATGGGAAAAAACACACCCGATAGGCAATTGTTTATTGTTGATAACCTTAAAATTGAAAAGGATCTTATAGAATCTGAGTTTGAGTCAGTGATTAATGATTAAATAGGAAATGTCTGAAGAGAACGAAAACGCTGAAAACCCACAACAAGAAGAGAAATTACATAATGCCACCCCGGTAACCGGGATGTATGAAAATTGGTTTCTTGATTATGCATCTTATGTAATTTTGGAACGTGCCGTACCAAGTATAGTGGATGGTTTTAAGCCTGTGCAACGCAGGATAATGCATGCCATGAAGGAAATGGATGATGGTCGTTTTAATAAAGTTGCAAATATCATTGGGCAGACCATGCAATATCATCCCCATGGTGATGCTTCTATTGGAGATGCCATAACCAATATGGGGCAAAAAGATATCCTTATTGAAACTCAGGGAAACTGGGGTGATATCCGAACGGGAGACTCTGCTGCTGCTCCACGATATATTGAAGCCAGGTTATCAA
Organism: Cyclobacteriaceae bacterium; assembly: GCA_029882725.1. Lineage (GTDB taxonomy): Bacteria > Bacteroidota > Bacteroidia > Cytophagales > Cyclobacteriaceae > JAHEMU01. Next base: position 2,655 of record JAOUKG010000254.1, on the reverse strand, counting down.
AATTTGCACTTGATGTTGTCTTTAATCCACAAACTACAGATTGGCAATTGTCTTATGACGGAAGGAAAAAGGAACCCGTTGATTTTCCTTTGAAATTCCCACTTTTGTTGGCTCAGGGAGTTGAAGGGATTGCTGTAGGATTATCAACAAAGGTACTTCCCCATAATTTTATCGAGTTAATTGATGCTTCAATAGATATTTTAAAGGGGAAAAAAATTAGGCTTTACCCTGATTTTCCAACCGGTGGAAAAGCAGATGTTTCAGATTATAATGACGGGCTTCGTGGTGGCCGGGTTAAGGTAAGGGCTAAAATAGAAGTTGTAGACAAGAAGTCTATCATTGTGACACAAATACCATTTGGAACAACCACCAGTTCCTTGATTGAGTCGATAATAAAAGCAAACGATAAGGGTAAGATAAAAATAAAACAGGTAGTTGATAATACGGCCAAAGATGTGGAAATTCTCATCACATTGGCACCCGGGCAATCTCCTGACCTAACAATAGATGCGTTATATGCATTTACAGATTGCGAAAGTTCTATTTCACCGAATGCCTGTGTTATTATAGAGGACAAACCCAGGTTTCTAACTGTTTCTGAAATATTAAAAACCAATACAGATCAAACAGTAGATTTACTTCGAAGGGAACAGGAAATCAGAAGAGATGAAATCAAGGAGAAATTATTATTTTCCTCCCTGGAAAAAATCTTTATCGAAAATAGGATTTACCGTGATATTGAAGAATGTGAGACTTGGGAGGATGTGATTTCAACTATAGATAAAGGGCTGGAACCATTCAAGAGCCAGTTTTATAGGGTAATTACTCAAGATGATATCGTAAAGCTTACCGAAATAAAGATTAAACGTATTTCTAAATTTGACTCTTTCAAAGCGGATGAGTTGATGAGAAAGTTGCAGGATGAATTGGCTGAAACGGAATACAACCTTGAGCATATTACAGAGTTTGCTATAAAGTATTATACAGGGCTAAAGGAAAAATACGGTAAAGACAAGGGCAGAAAGACTGAATTGACAAATTTTGAAAATATTGACACTACCCTCGTAGTAGCAAATAACCAAAAATTATATGTCAACAGGGCCGATGGGTTTATTGGTTGGGGCCTAAAAAAGGATGAGTTTATCTCGGATTGTTCAGATATTGATGATGTTGTTGTTATCCGAAGAGATGGAAAGTTTCAGGTATCAAGAATTGCAGATAAAGTATTTGTAGGAAAAGATATAATTTATGTGGGCATTTGGAACAAAAACGATGACCGGATGACCTATAATTTAGTCTATTTAGATGGAAAAAGTGGGAGATCTATGGCCAAAAGGTTCCAAATATCTTCAGTAACGCGGGATAAAGAATACGACCTTACAAAAGGGGATAAAAACAGTAAAGTTCTTTATTTGACTGCCAATGCCAATGGCGAAGCAGAAATAGTAACCGTAAAGCTCACAGCAGCAAGTTCTGCCAGAAAAAAAATATTTGATTTTGACTTTAGCGATATAGACATAAAAGGAAGAGGAGCAGGAGGAAACATCCTTACCAGATATCCTGTAAGGAAGATTGAATTCAAAGAGCAGGGAACGTCTACATTAAGTGGGTTGAAATTATGGTATGATTCCTCAATCGGGCGTTTAAATAAGGATGAAAGAGGAATTTTTGTTGGGAAATTCAATGGAGAAGATACAATTATTGCCTTTTATAAGGATGGAAGTTATGAGTTAACTTCCTACGAATTGACGAACAAATACGATCCTAATAAATTACTGATTATTGAAAGGTTTAATCCTGAAAAGATATTTACAGCTATTCATTATGACGGGCCTTCAAAGACTTATTTTGTTAAAAGATTTAAAATTGAGACCTCTACAATTGATAAAAAATTCACCTTTATAAATGAGGAGCCAGGCTGTAAATTAATTTCTATAAGTTCAAGTCAATCCCCTGTTATTGAATTGACCGTTACCAAAGGTAAGTCAAAAGAAAAAATATTGGAGACAATGAATTTAAGTGAAGTTGTGGATGTAAAAGGATGGAAAGCGCAGGGAAATAAACTCACACCTCATAAATTTGTTAATGTCAAGGAATTAAAGAGTGAAGAGACTGTTGATGAAAACGTTGAAGAGAAGACTCCTGCCGATGGTACAGTAACAGAAAGTGTAAATAATAGCCCAAAAGAGAAAAATTTACAGGAAAAAAGCACAAATACAGAAACACAATTTACCGAAAAAAAAGATAAACCGGGTAATTATAAACCGGGTGATACTATTGAACTTGATTTTTAGTATTTCGTTATAGTTAGATGTAGGTTATCTGTTAAAGTTAAATGCTTTTAGATTATGCTGATAGTTATCTTTGTATGAAGTTCAAGAAAAACTTAAATCATGAAAAGGAGTCTTTAGATTACAATAAATCATGAAAAGAGTAATAAAAGGTGTCTTTTTTACAGTGGGAATTCTATGTTTTATAATTCTTATAGCCAATGTGCTGGTTATAAATACTACTACAAAACGTATATACACCAATATTGATCAAATACCCTTTAATAATGTGGCTCTGGTATTGGGAACGAGTCACCGATTGCAAAACGGAGATTCAAATATGTTTTTCTTTCAAAGAATAGAGCAAACGGTAAAATTATATGAA
>JAOUKG010000253.1 GCA_029882725.1 Cyclobacteriaceae bacterium | reverse complement strand
CCTACCCATTATTCCCCTGCCCCTACCATTTTTCCGCAACCGCTAGGGTTGCCCCTAATACTGGAAGGGCAGCCGCCAGAGCTGCCCCTACACATTTTTATAACATACGGATAGGCAGAGGGGGTTAATTCCTCATTACGAATCCTATGACATAAACCGGGATAGCGGGCAACTGTCAGGGTTGCCCCTACGTTTTTTCCATTGCATTATTTTGTTAAATTTGGAATGTATAACATCCAAAAATTCAATAATGCACAAAATACTTCTTTTTCTTTCTGTTGGTTTTCTTTTGTCTTTTTGTGGTCGTAATAAGGATCACGACAATGTTCAAAAAGAAGATGGCCGGATATCAGTAATCATTGATACCGATGCTAATAATGAATTGGATGATCAACATGCATTAGCCTACCTGTTTTTAAATAGAGATATCTTTGATGTTGTGGGTGTAACCGTAAATGCAACCCGCGGTGGTGGGCCTGTGGAGGAACATTATAAAGAAGCGGAACGAATCATGAAATTCTGTAAAGTTTCGGATGATTTTCCACTAAAAATGGGAGCCAATGGTAATTTTGAAGAAATAGCACAAAATATTGAGGCAGAGTCATATGATGGTAAAGATGCTGTTCAATTTATTATTGAGGAGTCGCGCAAACCAAGAAATGGGAAATTGGTATTGTTGCCTGTAGGTAAGTTGACCAATATCGCCCTGGCTTTGAAAAAAGCACCCGATATAGCCGACAAGGTTCGAATTGTTTGGTTGGGCTCCAATTATCCGGATCCAGGCGAATATAATCTTGAAAACGACATTCCTTCCATGGAATATGTGCTACAGCAGAATGTACAGTTTGAGATGGTAACGGTGCGATTTGGGAAACCATCCGGGTCGGATGCTGTGCGTGTAACACCAGAGGATATACAAGAAAAATTGGCAGGAAAAGGTCCACGTATTGAAACGGCTGTAACAGGAAGGCATGGAGGTTCTTTCCATACTTTTGGTAATTATTCCGTTGAGTTGTTCAGCCATATCAATTTGCATGGCGATCCTCCTTCACGAGCCTTATACGATATGGTGGCTGTAGCCATTTTAAAAAATCCGGGGTGGGGGGAGTCTTTTGAACTTTCTGTACCGGTCTATTCAGATTCTGGTTGGGTAGATCAACCCTCCAATTCAAGAAAAATAGTTGTTTGGGAGAATTTCAAATCTCAGGAGATTTTGGAAGATTTCTTTTCGACTTTGGGAAAATAAGAGTGTTTATTAAGGGTTTTAATACATTTTTGAATTTAATTTAAACTTAAACTTATATTTAATAAAATGAATAAATATTTTTCTTACCCTAAAAAGTTAGCCCTCCCATATTGGAGTCTTCTGCTCAGCTCTGCTTTTTTTTACAGTTGTTCTTCCAATTCCCCGGAAGGCAATGCTCAGTCTGAATCAGATTCTACAGTAATGGATAAGGTTATAAACAAAGTTGAAATGGTGGATAATTCTTCAGAAAGAAAGGTTGATGTTCTTTTCGATGGGGAGTTGTTTACTTCTTATTTCTACCCAACTGATATGGAAAAACCTGTCTTGTTTCCCATAATAAGCAACTCCGGGAAAATAGTGACCCGGCATTTTCCATATATTAAAAAAGAAGGGGAGAGGGTAGATCATATACATCACGTAGGGCATTGGTTTAATTATGGAGATGTGAACGGCCTTGATTTTTGGAATAACTCTTCAGAAAGAGGGCCTGAAATAAAAGACAAATATGGTTCAATAATTCATCAAAGTATCACCAATATTTCTTCTGATGGCAATACAGGCTCTTTAACTGTTCAAACAGACTGGGTTGATTCCAAAGGCACTGTTTTGCTCAATGAAGTAACCAATTTTGTGTTCCACAATGAAGGTGATACCAGGTATTTCGACAGGTTTAGTACTTTAACGGCCCTGGATCAGGATGTCTCGTTCACTGATAACAAGGAGGGTATGTTTGCGATAAGGGTAACCCGTGCAATGGAACTACCCACCGAAAAACCAGCTGTTTTTACTGACTCTGAGGAAATCAAACGGAAGTGGAAAAATTGGATAACGAAGGGGTTTCAGGTAACTACTTAAGTAGTGAAGGAGTAACGGGAGGTGATGTATGGGGTACCAGGGCAAAATGGGTGTTGCTTTATGGTCAAATTGAAGGGGATACTACAGGAATTTCAATTTACGATCACCCTGAAAATCCGGGTTTCCCGGCTTATTGGCACGCCAGGGATTATGGTTTATTTGCCGTAAATCCTTTGGGACAAAAAGTGTTTTCTGAAGGTGAAAATGAATTGAACTTTGCACTCAAGGCAGGTGAAAAAGTAACTTTTAAATATAGAATGATGATTCATTCAGGTAGTTCCCAATCAAAGGAAGACCTAGAGGCCATTTATCAGGATTTTACTAATAATTAATTTTGGATTTCGTATAATGCAGAACGTTTCTGCATTATACGTTTTATTTACTCTATAAATCAATTTTACTATGAATACAGGGAGAAGGGAATTCGCAAAAAAGGTAGCTTTAACAGCTTCTTTAAGTGCATTATTGCCCGGGTTGTCTCAGGCAGATATTCTGGATATTGCAAAAAAGAAAATGAAAATGGGTCTTGTTACCTATTTATGGGGGAAAGACTGGGACGTTCCTACTTTAATAACTAATTGCACCGCGGCCGAAATTTATGGGGTTGAGTTGAGAGTAGATCATGCACATGGTGTTACTGTTGATTTGTCAAAACAGGATAGAGCTGAGGTTAAAAAGAGATTTCAGGATTCCAAAGTTGAGTTTTTGGGAATGGGAACCAATGAACAATACGATTCCCCCGATCCTGTAAAATTGAAAAACAACATGGATAGATCAAAACAGTTTATTCAGCTAAGTCATGATCTTGGAGGTACAGGTGTTAAAGTAAAACCAAATCAGTTTCATAAAGAGGTCGAAAAAGAGAAAACCATAGAACAAATTGGTAAGGCATTGAGGGAGTTGGCTATTTATGGGGAAGATTACGGACAAATAATTCGTTTGGAAGTACATGGAAATGAAACACAGGAATTACCTAATATAAAGGCGATTATGGATGTGGCAGATCATCCCAATGCCAGAGTATGTTGGAATTGTAACAATGAGGATTTAATAGGGGAAGGCCTTGAGTATAATTTCAATTTGGTGAAAGCAAATTTGGGGGATACGGTACATATCAGGGAATTGAATGTGGGTGATTACCCCTATCAGGATTTATTCAATTTATTTGTCAAGGCAAATTACGGTGGTTGGGTATTGCTGGAATGTCGCACAGATCCTCAAGATAAAGTGGTGGCTATGAAAGAGCAATTAAGATTGTTTAACGAAATGATAAAACAGGCAAAGGGTAAAAAATAAAACCCGAATGACTACCTATTTAGCATTCTTAAGAGGAATCAATGTTTCAGGTCAAAAAATGATAAAGATGGAAGATTTGCGATCTGCCCTTGGTCATTTGGACTTTAAAAATGTTCAAACCTATATTCAAACGGGTAATATCGTTTTTGAATCTGATCAAAGTGATGCAAAGCTTATTGAGGAAAAGATAAGAAAGGTGATTTCTGATAAATTCCAATTTGATGTGCCCGTGGTTGTTAGATCAAGGCAAGAAATTGAAGATATAATTTCAAAGAATCCTTTTGCGAAAAAACATCCGGAGAGTCAAAAAGGATACTATTTCACATTATTGTCTGAGTTTCCTGCCCAAGAGAATAAAGAAAAATTAAATACATATCAGTTCAATAATGAGGAGTATATGTTATTGGATAAAACTGTATATTTTTTTACTGCCTCCGGATATGGTAAAGTAAAGATGAACAATAATTTCTTTGAAAAGATACTGAAGGTGGAGGCTACTACGAGAAATTTTAATACAATTACGAAAATGATAAAATTGACCTGATGGTAATCTGGCCAGCTTTGTGAGTGATTTCACTCAAAAGGAGAGCTTAATGGGATGATTTTGAATCTGATTAATGTACAGGATTTTGGTAATAAGGGCATATTGAAAAGCTAAATCACTAAGGGAACATTCCGTCCCTAACGGGACGGGATGGCAATAATCTATTTTTTCTACAAACATTTAATCCCTATGGGATATCTTCCATTTCCCTTGCATTTGTAATTCCACAATTTTCAAACTTTCCCTCTTTTTGTAAAAAAAATCACCTATCTATTCATTTTAACTACTCGCTAATTATTTGAAATGGAAAAAAGCTGCCAATCTTTATAGTTAATTTCATTAAAGACTATGTTTTATTAGTTTCAAAGATGTTAAATCGATAAATTAATGTTATTTTTAAAATCCATTATTTCATAAAAAAAACTCCCTTTGGACACTTTTTTTAATTAAGATATTTATACAATGCGAATTCGATATTTGTTTCTATTTTTAACTCTGAGTCTTATTGGTTGCAATCGGATTTCTTCAGTAAAACGAATCAAACTGGGCCATGGTTTGGATGTAAATCACTCTGTTCATCAGGCCTTTTTAAAAATGAGTAAAGATCTCGAAGAGTTGTCGGGAGGCAAGATGAAATTGGAAGTATATGCCAATCAGCAGTTGGGAACGGAACGGGAATGCCTGGAACTTCTACAAATTGGCAGTCTGGAAATGACAAAGGTTTCTTCGGGTGTGTTGGAAAATTTTGCTCCCAAAATGAAGGTGTTTGGAATGCCTTTTATTTTTAGGGACAAGGCGCATGCTTTTCAGGTTCAGGATAGCGAAATAGGCCAAATGATTTTGAATGACGGATCTAAATACTGGCTGAAAGGACTTGCTTTTTTTGATTCAGGGAGCCGGAGTTTTTATACAAAAGAGAAACCTATATATAAACCCGAAGATTTACAAGGATTAAAAATCAGAGTCATGGAAAGTGTTACGGCTATGGATATGGTAAATACAATGGGGGGATCACCAACTCCTATTTCCTGGGGTGAACTCTATACCTCATTGCAGCAAGGGGTAGTAGATGGGGCCGAAAACAACCCACCTAGTTTTTATTTATCCCACCATTATGAGGTGTGTAAATATTATACTCTGGACGAACATACCATTTTGCCGGACGTGGTACTGATAAGTACACATTTCTGGAATAGTTTATCGGAAGAAGAGCAGAATTGGATGCAACAAGCAGTAGATAAAGCCGTAATTTATCAACGAAAATTGTGGGAAGAGTCTGAGGCACATGCCCTGGAAGAAGTTGAAAAGGCAGGAGTCGAAATTATTCGTCCAGACAAATCCTTATTTT
>JAOUKG010000252.1 GCA_029882725.1 Cyclobacteriaceae bacterium | reverse complement strand
CCCTATCAATTATTCCACGGTCACAGAAGCAGCTTCTATTACACGAAGTGAAAGATCATACCCCTCTACCTGTATACACACTGGGTCTCCAAATGGTGCTACGTAATTAAATTTTACAGAAGTGCCCGGTAGGCAACCCATCTCCATTAGTTTTAGGGACAGTTCATCGTCAGTGAATCCTGTTATGGTTTTTACCTCCCCATTTTTCATCTCCGCTATACTCATCTTTATTTAGACTAATTATAAACAATGCGAAAATACAAGTGAATAACCGTAAAACAAACCCTTTTATAAAAATACTTTCATGATTTTAATCATTAATTGTAATTTTCAATATAAAATCGCGCCTATGAAGACATTACACATCATTTTCACCGTATTTTTTTTGCAATGCTTTTCTGTTTTTGCACAAGTTTTAAACCCGGAAGATTTTAATTCTTTGAATTTCAGGTTTATAGGACCTGAAGGCAACAGAGCCATCGCAATAGTGGGTGTACCGGGCAACGATGCAATAGCCTATGCAGGGGCTGCCAGTGGGGGGTTGTGGAAAACGTTGGATGGAGGTATCAATTGGAAGCCCATTACCGACAGCCTTGATGTATCGTCCATTGGTTCAGTAGCCCTCGCTCCTTCCAATCCCGATCAAGTTTGGATAGGCACGGGAGAAACGTTTCTAATTCGGCCGGCTCATGCAATGGGCGACGGAATTTACTTTTCACCCAATGGTGGTAAAACCTGGGAAAGAAGAGGTTTAGAGAAAACAGGGCGAATAGGAAGGGTCATTGTACATCCTGCCAATCCTTCTATTGTATATGTGGCTGCACTGGGTCATACCTACGGGCCACAACAAGACAGGGGTGTTTTTAAAACTATCGATGGCGGTAAAACATGGGAACAGGTTTTATTTGTGGATGAAAATACCGGAGCTGCCGACATAGCCATCGATCCTGAGAATCCTGACATCATTTATGCAGCGATGTGGTCTGTTCATATCAATACCTGGGGTTTGAAAAGTGGAGGTAAAGGAGGTGGTATTTATAAATCAACTAACGGTGGGAAAGATTGGAAAAACTTAACATCGGCAGGGCTACCAGGAGGTTCCAAAAGACCTGTAGGTAAAACAGCTGTGGCCGTTGCCCCCGGAAATTCCAATATAGTTTATGCACTTTTCGAAATTGAGAGCCCCGAATTATGGAAATCCAACGACAAGGGAAAATCATGGGAACTAGTTACCGTAAATCATGATATTGCAGAAAGAGCACCCTACTATACGCGAATGGCTGTAGCCCCTGACAACGAAAATGAGGTGTTCTTTATGAGTGTTAAATTCAGTCGCTCTTACGATGGAGGCAAAACGTTAAAAGAAAGCGGATATCGCGGCGGGGGTGATAACCACGATATTTGGCTTGATCCCAAAAATCCGGAGAGGATTCTCGTGGCTCACGATGGCTGTATAAGCATGAGTTTAAATGGAGGGGAGACCTACCAGCAGGTGGTTTTGCCCATCGCGCAAATGTACCACGTGTCTACCGACGACCAGATACCTTATAATGTGTACGGTAACAGGCAAGATGGTTATTCCTATAAAGGCCCGAGTAATAGTTTGCAGGGGTATATTCCGTTGGGATTGTGGCATGCTGTGGGTGGTTGCGAAAGTGGTTTTGCAAAACCCGACCCGAACGACAACAACATTGTTTGGTCAGGATGTTATGATGGTGGTCTTGAAAGATACGATCAACGTACCGGCCATGCCCGTGATGTGCGTGTATGGCCAGAGGCAGGCTACGGTTGGGCTCCAAAAGACATGAAATACCGGTGGCACTGGAATTTCCCCCTCAGCTTTAGTCCGCATACAAAAGGGCGTGTATATGTAGGAAGCCAGTTTATCCACATGTCTGATGATGGCGGTCAAAGCTGGAAAATAATCAGCCCCGATCTCACGCTGAACGATAAGACTCATCAGCAAAACTCCGGGGGAGTGGCTATCGATAATCTCATGACCTTCGATGGAGCCACTTTGTTTGCAATTGAGGAATCACCCACTGAGCCGGGGGTAATTTGGTCGGGCTCCAACGATGGGCAAGTTCAGATTACCAAAAACAATGGAAAGACCTGGACCAATGTGACCCCGAATATCAAGAATCTTCCGAAGTGGGGCACAATAAGCAATATCGAACCTTCAAGGCACACCGAAGGAACGGCCTACATAACTGTAGATCTACACCAAATGGGCGATTTTGGTACTTTTATTTTCAAAACCGAAAACTATGGAAATTCCTGGGCTAGAATTTCGGGTGATATTCCTCAATCGGTACATTCATTTGCCCATTGCATTAGGGAAGATCCACGGGAGAAGGGGGTTTTGTATCTGGGGGTTGATAATGGTCTCTATATTTCAGTAGATGACGGAACTCATTGGATGCGTTTGAAAAACAATTTGCCACCCGCCCCCGTGTATTGGCTGGAGGTACAACAAAGATTTGACGATTTGGTTGTAGGCACCTACGGGAGAGGGTATTATATTCTCGATAACGTGGGAGTGATCAGAGAATATGCCAAAGAGGTTAAGGAGGGGAATATTCATTTATTTCCGATGAGAATAGCCTATAGATTTAATGATAAAGAAGGAATTAAAACGGATGGACCGAGTTTAAATGCGGGTAGAAATCCAAGATATGGAGCAGATATAAACTTTTATTTCCCTAAAGGGGAATCAGATGTGGCTAAACTATTTATTGAAACAGAAAAAGGTGAATTGATTCGAACCTTGACTCCAAAGAAAAGTAGTGGACTACAAAAGATCTATTGGGATTTAAGGTATGAGCCCACTTTTCAACCAAAATTATTGAATACTCCCCCGGGCAGACCATGGGTCCAATTGAATGGAGAAGGATGGAGGCCATTGGTTACGTGGGATTTGGATCTTTGGAAAGGACAGTTTGGCCCAAGAGTGGTGCCCGGAAAATACATTGTAAAACTTGTAGTAGGAGAAGAAGTTATTAGCAGGGAGCTGATTGTTGAAAAAGATCCATTGTCCGAGGGGAGTCTTGAAGATATTGGAAAACAAGTAGCCTTTAGCCTGGAACTGCGGGATGCAATGAATCTGGCTGTAAATGCTATTAATAAGGTAGAATTGATTAGGAAGGAGTTGCAGGAAATTATTCCCGAATTAAAAAATAAAAAAGATAGGGAAGCCGCAACGCGCCTGCTGTTAAAGGCAGAGTCTATTGCCAACAGTCTATATGATATTCACCTAACCGGAGCACGTGAAGACGCTTTCAGAAACCCGATGCAACTCTATGGCCGATTGAGTGCGCTGGCGAGTGATATAACAGGAAATGGTATTGATTTCCCCCCTACATCGCAACAAGTTGAAGTAAAAGATATCCTTAAAAAACGTTTGGCTGAATCACAAAAAAGACTTGAGGAGCTGGTCAATAAGGATATTGAATCCTTTAATCAGCGGTTGAATGACAAGCAAAGAAAAATAGATATTGAGGGGAAATGATTGCTTCTAGTTTGATGAAAAAAGGGAAGTTTTTTATAACCAATATTAATACTGAAATTTCGTTATGAAAAGTTTAATTACATCGAAAATTAAGGTTATTGCCTTTGATGCCGACGATACTCTGTGGGAAAATGAGCAATATTTTCGTGAAACAGAAGCCAGATTTTGCAGTCTTCTGGAGGATTTTATGCCTGCTCATTCTATTAACAGGGAGTTGTATGCGATAGAAATAAAGAACTTGTTTTGGTACGGATATGGAATTAAGAGTTTCATGCTGTCTATGATTGAAACCGCCATTAAGGTATCGGACGGAAAAATTGGTGTACTGGCTATCGACAGAATCATGCAATTGGGAAATGAATTGCTGGCAAAACCAGTACTGTTACTGGAGGGAGTGGAAGAAACATTAAAGACTATTGAAGGAAAGTTTAAACTTGTAGTGGCAACCAAAGGAGATCTATTGGATCAGGAACGGAAATTGGAGAAATCCGGGCTTGCAAAGTATTTTCATCACGTGGAGATTGTTTCTGAAAAGCGGGAGTCAGATTATAAAAAGCTTCTGAAACACCTTGATGTATTACCGGAAGAATTTCTCATGGTGGGAAATAGCATAAAATCAGATATTTTGCCGGTTTTGAATTTAGGGGCCTTTGGTTTTCATATTCCTTACCACATTACCTGGGAACATGAAAAAATAGATATTGAAATTGACAATCCCAATTTTAGGGAATTGCAAAGTATTAGGGAAGTGGCGGAAATTCTATTATAAAAAACGTAAGAACTCAAATGGAAAAACCAAAATCTTATTGTGAAGTTGTAGCTGCATTGCCCCCGGATAATGTGCATAAAATATATCATGATACTGAATACGGTTTTCCTCTGCATTCAGATGATGAGTTGTTTGGAAGGTTGATTCTTGAAATAAATCAGGCAGGCTTATCATGGACCACTATACTTAACAAAAAGGAAAATTTCCGGAATGCCTATGCCGGTTTTTCAGTAGAAAAGGTGGCTAATTTCAACGAAAAAGACAAGGCCAGACTACTTTCTGATGCAGGTATCATTCGAAACAGGTTAAAAGTTAATGCCGCAATTCATAATGCAGGGGTAATTTTAGAATTAAAAAAATCACATTACTCTTTTAAAAATTGGTTGGATCAACATCATCCTTTAACCAAAAATGAATGGGTGAAGTTATTTAAAAAGACCTTCCGATTTACTGGAGGGGAGATTACCAATGAGTTTTTGATGAGTACAGGCTATTTGCCCGGAGCACATGAAGAGGGCTGCAGTATTTTTGAGAAGTTGAAGGAACTGTAGGGTTTTTCTATATTCTTCGAAAAGGAATTAATTCCTTACCACAAACTCTACTCTTCTGTTTTTTGCGTCCATTTCTTTCTTATTCCCTTCTGTAATTAAAGGCCTACTCTCGCCTTTGCCTTCTGTTTGGATTCTGTTGGCACTGATTCCCAATGAAATGAGATATTGAGCCACACTTTTAGCGCGATTTTCAGAAAGTACTTGATTATATTTAACTTCACCTGTTTCGTCGGTGTGGCCTGTAATGATAATATGATAACTATTTGAAAGAAGGTAGGATGCAAGTTGATCAATCTCTGTAAGTGTATTTGGAATCAGTTCAGCACTGTTAAATTCAAATTGAACATTTTTAAAGGTGTAAAGGGTTTCTGTTTGAAGTGTATCGACATGCTCAATGGGAGGATAAGAAGCCGAGGTAAGTCGTACGTTGTCAATAAGGTAATAGGCTCTATTTTCATATAATTCACCTTTCCCGCCACGATAAGGAATTACAAAGT